>NZ_LGDB01000150.1:0-285 GCF_001279655.1 Streptomyces sp. WM6372
ACACTGCTCCGCCTCGGCCACCAGCGCTTCCGGCTGGTGTTCACCTGCCATCACCTGCTGCTGGACGGCTGGTCCCTGCCCGTGCTCATGCGCGAGCTGTTCATCGCCTACGGCCAGGGCGGGCAAGGCGGGGACCTGGAGACCCTCACCCCCTACCGGGATTATCTGGCGTGGGTGGCGCAGCAAGATCGTGGTGCGGCCGAGGAGGCGTGGCGGCGGTCCCTGGCGGGTGTGGAGGAAGCGACCCGGCTCGCGCCGGTGCGTGCGGGGCGGGTACCGGTGGCT
>NZ_LGDB01000151.1:0-285 GCF_001279655.1 Streptomyces sp. WM6372
ACACTGCTCCGCCTCGGCCACCAGCGCTTCCGGCTGGTGTTCACCTGCCATCACCTGCTGCTGGACGGCTGGTCCCTGCCCGTGCTCATGCGCGAGCTGATGACGGCGTACGTGCAGGGCGGCCGCGGTGACGGCCTGGCTCGGGTGACGCCCTACCGGGATTATCTGGCGTGGGTGGCGCAGCAGGATCGTGGTGCGGCCGAGGAGGCGTGGCGGCGGTCCCTGGCGGGTGTGGAGGAAGCGACCCGGCTCGCGCCGGTGCGTGCGGGGCGGGTACCGGTGGCT
>NZ_LGDB01000152.1:0-280 GCF_001279655.1 Streptomyces sp. WM6372
AGCGTGGAACAGCAGACCTTCCTGCAGAGGAGCCAACGGAAGCACATCGGAAATGTCCTTCCACCGCCCCTCCACCACCCCTATCTCCGCCTGGTTCAGGGAGACCAGGGGAAGGTCGGAGGGGGTGTATCCACCCGCGTCCGGATCGGCCGCGTGACGGGTGATCGCTTTCAACGCCTCAACGAACAACCCGGACACCTCGACGACATCACACTCGTCCAGAACACCCGACACCCACGACCACGACACCTGCAGACACGGACCCGCCACACCGTCCTGA
>NZ_LGDB01000153.1:0-277 GCF_001279655.1 Streptomyces sp. WM6372
TGCGGGCGGGAGAGCTGCTGTACGTGCCGCCAGGGCGCGCGTGGACGGCCGAGCTCTCGGCCTCCGCACGGTATCTGCTGATCCGGGTCGAGGCGGCGGCCGCCTGAGCCCGGCCGGGCTCAGGCGGCCGCCGCCTCCCTCAGGCATCGGAATCGGCACCGGCATCGGCACCTGCACGGGCGGCGGGTTCGGGACCGGCCGCCGCGGGGGCGAGCAGTTCTTCCGCGTCCAGCAGGCCGCGCTGCACGGCGGCCACGCCCGCCTGGAAGCGGCTCTC
>NZ_LGDB01000154.1:0-276 GCF_001279655.1 Streptomyces sp. WM6372
GGTGTGGGGTGGGTGTCGGATTGCGGTCAGCGGCTGGTGCCGCCGAGACCGGACGGACCCTGCCAAGCACCATTGCTCACCCAGTCATTGGCGAGACTTCCGTTGGTGTCGACGAACGCGACGTGCGTCCCGGCTGCGTCCGTAGCGAGACCGGAACCCGCCCGAGCCTGACCACCAATCCCCGACGGACCCTGCCAGGCACCATTGCTCACCCAGTCATTCGCAACACTGCCGTTGGCATCGATGAAGAAGATGTGGTCACCGGCCGCATTGAAC
>NZ_LGDB01000155.1:0-273 GCF_001279655.1 Streptomyces sp. WM6372
CTGAACCAGGCGGAGATAGGGGTGGTGGAGGGGCGGTGGAAGGACATTTCCGATGTGCTTCCGTTGGCTCCTCTGCAGGAAGGTCTGCTGTTCCACGCTCTGTATGACGAGCAGGCGTTGGACGTCTATACGACGCAGTTGTCTTCGCTGGTGGAAGGGCGTTTGGACCCGGCGGTGCTGAGGGCTGCTGCGTCGGTGGTCGTGGACCGGCATGCGAATCTGCGTGCGGGTTTCGCCTACGAGGGTCTGCGGCAGCCGGTCCAGGTCATCCCC
>NZ_LGDB01000156.1:0-271 GCF_001279655.1 Streptomyces sp. WM6372
TAGGCCAGATGTGGAAGCCCGGTAACGGGTGGAGCTGACTGGTACTAATAGGCCGAGGGCTTGTCCTCAGTTGCTCGCGTCCACTGTGTTAGTTCTGAAGCAACGAACAGTTGCTGGTTTCTAGAGCTGGAACACAACTACAAAGTGTGCTTGTTCGCTCGAAACCGATAGGGTTTCGGTGGTCATAGCGTTAGGGAAACGCCCGGTTACATTCCGAACCCGGAAGCTAAGCCTTTCAGCGCCGATGGTACTGCAGGGGGGACCCTGTGGG
>NZ_LGDB01000157.1:0-263 GCF_001279655.1 Streptomyces sp. WM6372
TGGTGATGGTCCTCGACAAGTCGGACAGGCCGCAGCCCACCAACTGAACAGACTGACCGACCGACCCGACCGGGTCGGTCCCCGTCAGGCCTCCGGGGCGCCGGGGGTCCGCAGGCCGTTGCCTTCTCGGCTCCGGTGCGGACCCCCGGCGCCCCGTCGTGCGTTCCGGGGCCGCCGCGCCCCGTGAGGGGGTGTCCCCCGGTGGCTCCCCCGTTGGCCCCCTAGACCTCGGCCATCAGCTTGCGGAGCAGGCCCGTCAGGAC
>NZ_LGDB01000158.1:0-257 GCF_001279655.1 Streptomyces sp. WM6372
CGGCGTCCGCGAGCATGTACGCGATCCGGTCCACGGGGTACTCCGGATCCACCGGCACATAACCCGAACCGCTCTTCAACACCGCGAGCAACGCCACGAACAGATCCACCGACCGCGGCAACGCCACCGCCACCAGCCGCTCCGGACCCGCACCACACGCCACCAGATGACGCGCCAGACGATTCGCCCGAACGTTCAACTCCGCATACGACAGCTCAACCCCACCGCACACCACCGCCGGCGCATCCGGAGTCCGC
>NZ_LGDB01000159.1:0-255 GCF_001279655.1 Streptomyces sp. WM6372
GTCGAACGACCCGGCGACCGGCCAGAAGGCGCTCGAGCTCATCGCCGAGATCGACCGCATCTTCTGGGAGACCAAGGCCGCCTGATCCCGGCGCGTCCCCGCGTACGCGGAAGGGGCCCGGCCATCACGGTCGGGCCCCTTCCGCGTACGCGGGGACGGCGCGTCCCACGTGTGGACTATTCGTCCTCGTCGTCCTCGTCGTCCAGGCGGGCGAGCCAGGTGGCCAGGCGTTCCACCGGGACCTCGAAGTCCGGG
>NZ_LGDB01000160.1:0-134206 GCF_001279655.1 Streptomyces sp. WM6372
GGGGCGGGGGCGCCGCGCGGGCGGTCGAAGCGGGCTCTAGGCACCCTTGTGACGGTGCGGTACGGGCTGTGACAATGCGTGGATGGGGCAACGGACGCAGGCGGATCGCGACGCGATCACGATAGAGATCGGCTACGCGTTCGTGAGCGGGTGCTTCGCGGCCGCCCTCGTCTTCGGGGCCGTGTACGGCCCCGCCCAGGTCTTCGACGTCTCGCCCACCACCGACGCGGCGCTCACGGTGGCGGCCGGGGTCCTGGCGGGGGCGGTGTTCCTGCTCCGGATCACCCACGTCCTGTGGCGCTTCGCCCGCCGCCCGGAGAACGACGGCCGCTGACCCCGGACCCCCGGGCCGCCGCTGACCGCCTCGTCCGTCAGCCCAGGGTGGCGGCGTACAGCGTCTGGCTCCGGTATTTCCAACTCGGCGACTCGTCCCAGGGGTTCGGCATCTGCGTGCCGGTCGCGTACGCGTAGCCGGCGCCGCGGTCGAAGGCCGTGCGGAGCGTGGTGCGCATGGCGGTGGCGTCCGGGACGGCGTGGACCAGGTGCCAGAACGCGGTGCCGGTCGGGTCGAGTTCCGTACCGGCGCGGTAGCCGCCCGACTCTGAGAAAACGTTCCCTCCGAGCCAGCCGCTTCCGGTGTACGCGGCGTACGTGTCCTCGAAGGTGACGAAGACGTCCGCGGTGCGGTGGCCGGGCTCCAGGTAGCAGTCGGCGATGGCGGTGCCGGGGTTGTCGACCACGAGCTCGGCGGCCGTGGGGTCCGCGGCGTCCATGGTGTCCTGCACGTACGCGCGCAGCCGCGCGTAGTGGTCGCGGGTGGCGTTGCCGGGGCCGCAGTCGCGGCTGACGACGTCGAAGAAGATGCCGTCCACGTGCAGCCGGCCGTCGCGGGTCTTGAGGTAGTTGTCCACGGAGGCCTTGACGTCTGCGATGTCGCGGCTTCCGTGGTCCGTGTGGACGTAGCCGAGGACCTTCGTCTTCTCCCCGGTGGCGGTGGTCCCGGCCCGCAGGGCGTCGGCGCGGGCCTGCCAGCGCTCGTCGAAGGGGGCGTCGCCGTTGCCCGGGTTGAGGACGACCACGGACGCGGCGGGCGCGGTGGCGACGAGGTCGCCGAGCATGCGCTCCCCGGCCCATGCGTACGCGGGGACGCCGATCTCCAGGCCCCGCACACCGGCCGTCCGGGGTCTCGGGGCCGGGACGGCCTCTTCGGCGACGGCGCCGGCCGAGGCGGGCACGGCGGGCGCCGGGGCGGCCAGTAAGGAGGTGACCAGGACGGCGTACAGGGCCTTCACGGCGCGGGCCACGGCTGTTCCTCCGACAAGGGGCGGGGGCAGGAGCACGACCCGACGAACACTAGACGGGCGCCCGTTCGGTGAAAGCCCAACCACTCGTATTGATATGAGGAACAGACAAGCGATCCGTCACCTCATCATGTGAATCACGCGCGACACGCCTCCGTACGGGCCGTCATACGGCGGGCAGCCCGACCCCGTGGGCCAGTTGGCCCGCGGCGTGCGCGAAGAAGGTGGCACGGTCCTCCACGACCCGGTTGAACTGGCCGAACAACTCGAAGGAGATGAGGCCCACCAGCTGCGCCCAGGCCGCGACCAGGGCGGCGGTGACCTCCGGAGGCAGCCCTTCGGCGAAGTCCGCGGTCATCCGTACGGCTTCGGGGCGCAGGGCGGCGGGCAGCGGCGGCAGCGCGAGGCCGCGCCCGGCGTGGGCGGCCCGGACGATGCCGATGAAGGTGTTGCCGACACGGGAGGCGGGGGCGACCGTGTCCATGGGGGCGCTGTAGCCGGGGACCGGCGAGCCGTAGATCAGGGAGTACTCGTGCGGGTGGTCCAGGGCCCAGGCGCGGACGGCCTCGCAGACGGCCGTCCAGCGCTCGCGGGGCGCCGCACCGGCGGCCCGGGCGCGGGCGTCGGTCTCCTCGGCGGCGGCGCCGACGCTGTCGTAGGCGTCGACGATGAGGGCGGTGAGGAGCTCGTCACGGCTCGGGAAGTAGCGGTAGAGGGCCGAGGAGACCATGCCCAGCTCGCGGGCCACGGCGCGCAGCGAGAGCTTGGCGGCGCCCTCGGCGGCGAGCATGCGGCGCGCCTCGTCCTTGATGGCGGCGGTGACCTCGATACGGGCCCGCTCCCGGGCCCCGCGCACGGTACTCATACGAGCAGTGTGCCAGAGGGCAGAGCACTGCCCAAAAATAAGAGCGTCGCACCATTCAGAGAGCGGTGCTCTTGTTTTGGAGCGGCAATCCGTGCACACTGATCTCAAGCGAGAGCACCGCTCTCCCAACAGCCGGAGCAAGCCATGAACGCGCCCACCCCGTACTACGTCCAGGCAAGCCCGCTCGCCACCCGCTTCAACTCCCTCTTCGGGAAGCTGGCCCGACTCGGCATCAGCCTGGCCGGCTCCGCCGAGCTGTCCGTGCGCGGCCGCAAGTCCGGCCAGATGCAGCGAATCCCGGTCAATCCGCACACGTACGAGGGCGAGCAGTACCTGGTGTCGGCGCGCGGCCACTCGCAGTGGGTCCGCAACATGCGGGTGGCGGGCGGCGGTGAGCTGCGCGTGGGCCGCAAGGTGCGCACCTTCACGGTCACCGAGATCACCGACCCGGTGCAGAAGGCCGCCCTGCTGCGCACCTACCTGGAGAAGTGGGGCTGGGAGGTCAACCGGTTCTTCCAGGGCGTCACCGCCCAGTCCACCGACGCGGAACTCCAGGCCAGCGCCGGCGACCACCCGGTCTTCCGCATCACGCTGTCGAACTGACACACACGGCCATACCGGCCACACGGCCGCACCCGGCGTACTCCACACCCGACGTACGCAGCACCCGCGGGCCGCACCCCGCATCGCGCGCCGTGCCCCGCGCGCCGCGCGCCGCGCGTCCGCGCACAAGCGGCGGCGGCCTTGCCCGCACGCCCGGCAAGACCGCCACCATCCTCAGCACACCGCCCGGGGAGGATCCCCCCGCCGTGCCTGGCTCCGGCCGGACCTCGGCCCTGCCGTTCCGCCGGCCAGGCCCAGGGCCCGAGTACCCCGGGCCCGTTACGCCTTCTCCGGCTCCTGCCCCTGCTCCGGGCCCTGTGCCTCGGCCCGGTTCCGCGCCTGCCTGCCGTCCATGACGTGCAGCGCCTTGCGGGCGATCGGATACGTCCGCACCAGGTCCGGCAGCGTCGTCGCGCCCCGGGTGATGCGGGCGAAGGCCCGCCACGCCGGGCGGAAGCCGGTGATCGCCGCGTGCAGCAGCCCCGGCCGGGCCTCGAAGGCGGTCAGCATCCGCTTGCCGACGCTCATCTCCACACCCAGTCCGGCCTTGACCGCGAACGCGTAGTTCAGGGCCTGGCGGCGCGCGTCCACCGCGTCCTGCGCCTCGGAGATCTTCACCGCCCACTCTCCGGCCAGCCGGCCCGAGCGCAGCGCGAAGGAGATCCCCTCCCGGGTCCACGGCTCCAGCAGTCCGGCCGCGTCTCCCGCGACCAGGACCCGGCCCCGCGACAGCGGCGATTCGGGCTTGCGGCAGCGGGTCAGGTGCCCGGAGGAGATGGCGGGTTCGAAACCGGCGAGTCCGAGCCGGGCGATGAAGTCCTCCAGGTACCGCTTGGTCGCGGCCCCGTCGCCCTTCGCCGAGATGACTCCGACGGTCAGCGTGTCGCCCTTGGGGAAGACCCAGCCGTAACTGCCGGGCAGCGGACCCCAGTCGAGGAGCACCCGCCCCTTCCAGTCCTCTGCGACGGTCTGCGGAACCGGGATCTCCGCCTCCAGGCCGAGGTCCACCTGGTCCATCTCGACGCCGACGTGCGCGCCGATCCGGCTCGCGCTGCCGTCCGCGCCGACCACCGCGCGCGCCAGGACGGTCTCCCCGTCGGCGAGGACCACGGCGACCGTGCGCCGGTCGGGCACCGCCGCCCCGTGCTGCTCGACCCGCGCGACGGCCGTACCCGCACGGACGGTGGCGCCGGCCTTCTCGGCCTCGGCGACCAGCCCCGCGTCGAACTCCGGCCGGTTGACGAGCCCGAAGAGCATCTGCCGCGAACGGCGGGTCCGGGTCAGCTTCCCGTTCAGCGAGAAGGTGACCGCGTGGATGCGGTCCTTGAGCGGCAGGACGAAACCGGGCGGGAGGGCATCGCGCGAAAGGCCGATGATCCCGCCGCCGCAGGTCTTGTACCGGGGCAGGTCGGCCTTCTCCAGCAGCAGTACGCGCCGCCCGGCCGTCGCCGCCGCGAACGCGGCCGAGGCGCCGGCCGGCCCGGCCCCGACCACGACCACGTCCCACACCTCACCGGTGCCCCCGGGCACCCCGGCCACCCCGTCCTCCGCCCCCTGAGCGGCCTGCCCTGCTGCTGAGTCGGGTCCCCCGACGGTGCTGTCGTCGCTGCTCACGATGTGCTGCTGCTCCTGATCATGCGGTTGCTCCGATGCAGGGAAATCCTACGGCGCGAGCCCGGCCCATCCTGCTGTGCGAGGATCGGGACTGTCTTTCGCCGTACCCGGCATACGCCCACCACGCGGATGCGGGCGGCGTACACGTACCGCCGAGTACACATGCACGGCGTACGCGTACAGGCGTACACCTACACAACGTCGCACCCAAGAGGAGCGTGCCCATGTCCCAGAATCCGATCGCCGAGACCATCACCTCGCTGATGCCCCGCGCCAAGCAGGAGCTGAGCGAGCTGGTGGCCTTCCAGTCGGTGGCGGACTGGGCGCAGTTCCCGCAGAGCGAGAGCCAGGGCGCGGCCAACTGGGTGGCCGACGCGCTGCGCGCCGAGGACTTCCAGGACGTGGCGCTCCTCGACACCCCCGACGGCACCCAGTCGGTGTACGGCTTCCTGCCCGGCCCGGAGGGCGCGCCGACCGTCCTCCTGTACGCGCACTACGACGTGCAGCCGCCGCTGGACGACGCCGCCTGGATCTCCCCCGCCTTCGAGCTGACCGAGCGCGACGGCCGCTGGTACGGGCGCGGCGCCGCGGACTGCAAGGGCGGCTTCATCATGCACCTGCTGGCGCTGCGCGCGCTGAAGGCCAACGGCGGGGTGCCGGTGAGCGTGAAGGTGATCGTCGAGGGCTCGGAGGAGCAGGGCACCGGCGGTCTCCAGCAGTACGCCGAGGCGCACCCGGAGCTGCTGACCGCCGACACGATCGTCATCGGCGACACGGGCAACTTCCGGCTCGGCCTGCCGACGGTCACGGCCACCCTGCGCGGCATGTGCCTGATCAAGGTGAAGATCGACACCCTCGGCGGCAACCTGCACTCCGGCATGTTCGGCGGCGCCGCCCCCGACGCGCTGGCCGCGCTGATCCGGCTGCTGGACTCGCTGCGCGCCGCGGACGGTTCGACGACCGTGGACGGCCTGGCCTCGGACGCCGTCTGGGAGGGTCTGCAGTACCCGGAGGCGGACTTCCGCGCCGACGCGAAGGTGCTGGACGGGGTCGGGCTGATCGGCGAGGGCACGATCGCGGACCGGCTGTGGGCCCGCCCGGCCGTCACCGTGCTCGGCATCGACTGCCCGCCGGTCGTCGGCGCCACCCCCTCGGTGCACGCGGGCGCCGGCGCGCTGATCAGCCTGCGCGTGCCGCCGGGCGTGGACACGGCCGACGCCGTCAAGCTGCTGGAGGCGCACCTGGTGGCGCACACCCCGTGGCAGGCGCGCCTCGAGCTCGAGGTCGTCGGCCAGGGCCAGCCGTTCCGGGCGGACACGGACAGCCCGGCGTACGCGTCGATGAAGGCGGCCCTGCAGGAGGCTTACCCGGGCCAGGAGATGCAGATCAGCGGCATGGGCGGATCCATTCCGCTGTGCAACACGCTGAACTCGCTGTACCCGGAGGCGGAGATGCTGCTGATCGGGCTGAGCGAGCCCGAGGCGCAGATCCACGCGGTGAACGAGAGCGTCTCGCCGCAGGAGCTGGAGCGGCTCTCGGTCGCGGAGGCCCTGTTCCTGGTCAACTACGCGGAGTCCAAGCGCGTATGACCTGCGGAACGTCCGGCCCGTCGGCCTGCGCTACGGGCGAACTCCGCTCCCGGTGAAAGGCCGGCCGGGAGCGGAGTCGGCGGACGTACGTTCGGGGCATGGATCTTGTCGAAGTGCTACCGCAGCGGCTCCACATGCTCCGCTTCCCGATCGGCCAGGCGTACCTGTGGCGCGACGGTGAGGCCCTGACCCTGATCGACTCCGGCCACGCCGGCGCCGCGGAGGCGATCGAGGGGGCCGTCCGCTCCCTCGGGCTGGATCCGGAGCGGCTGGAGCGGATCGTACTGACCCACTGCCACCGCGACCACGTCGGCGCCGCGGAGGAACTCGCCGGGCGCTGGGGCGCGGAGGTGCTGGCGCACCGGCTGGAGGCTCCGGTGATCCGCGGCGAGCTCCCGGTCCCGGAGCCGGTTCTGCTGGATTGGGAACTTCCGCTGTACGCGCACGGCCTGACGGTGCCGCAGGCGCCGCCGACGCGGGTCGACCGTGAGGTCGAGGACGGGGAGGTGCTCCCGTTCGGCGGCGGCGCGGTGGTGGTCCACGCCCCGGGCCACACGCCGGGCAGTATCGGCATCCATCTGCCGGAACACGGAGTGCTGTTCGCGGGGGACTGCATCGCGGGGGTGGGGCAGGTGATGCTGGGCGTGTTCAACGTGGACCGGGCGCAGGCCCAGGCCTCGTTCCGGCGCCTGGCGGCGCTGTCCCCGGAGGTGGCCTGCCTGGGCCACGGCGACCCACTGACGAAGAACACCGCGGCCACCCTCCGTACGGCGGCGGCCGCAGAGCCGGTCCTTCCGTAGCCGCGGCCCTGCCGCCCCCGGCCGGGTGGCCGATCGGGGGCCGAGCCGGGGCGCCGATCGGGGGCCCAGCCCGGGTGGCCGGAGGCGCCCGCCGATGCGGCCGGCAGCCTCCCGGCCGGGCTACGGCGTCGGGCGGCCGGCCTCCAGGTAGAGGGGGCGGCCGCGCTCGCGGGCCCGCAGGGCCCAGCGGAGGCGCTCGTAGCGGACCGGCGGGAGCAGGCCGGCCGCCTCCTCCTCCGTGACGAACCGCCACGCCCGCAGCTCCGGACCCGGCAGCCGGAGTTCCGCCGCGGCGTCGGGCGAGAGGCGGCCCCCGTCGAACAGCAGCCGCAGTCCCCCGTACGCCGGAGCCACCGGCGGCTCCCAGTCCACGACCAGCAGCCCCGGTACGGCGTCCAGCGTCAGGCCCAGTTCCTCCGCGACCTCCCGCACCCCCGCGCCGCCCGGCGCCTCACCCGCCTCCACGACCCCGCCCGGGAACTCCCATCCCGGCTTGTACGTCGGATCGACCAACAGCACCCGGTCCTCGTCGTCGAACAGCAGCACCCCGGCCGCCACCGTCTCCCGGGTCGGCTCCGGCGTCTGCACGATGTCGCAGACCCGGGCCGCGTCCGTGCGTACGGCTTCGGCTATCCGCTCCGCCGTCTCCCGTACGCTCAGGGCGCCGTTGTCGATGACGTGCGCGTCCGCCGCCAGCCAGCCGCCCAGCGCCTGCTGGTAGGCGGGGATGTGGTCGTACGCCCACTGCCGTACCCGCACGTCCACGTCGGCGGGGTCGCCCGGCTCCTCCCGCGTCGCGATCCGCTCGCGCAGGATCGTTTCCTCCGGGGCGAGCAGCACGTGCCGCACCGGAATCCGGCGCGCCGCCAGCCCGCCGAAGATCTCGTCCCGGTACTCCTGCCGCAGCAGCGTCATCGGCACCACCAGCACCCCGCCCAGCTCCGCGAGCACCGCGGCGGCCGTGTCCACCACCAGGCGCCGCCAGCTCGGCAGGTCCTGGTAGTCGGAGACCTCCGCGAGGCGTTTGCGCGGCAGCAGTTGGCGTAGTGAGTCGCCGACGAGCTCCGGGTCGTACAGGGTGCTGTCCGGCAGGATCCCGGTCAGTTCGCGGGCCGTGCTGGTCTTTCCGGCGCCGAATGTGCCGTTGATCCAGACAATCACGTCTACCCCTCTCCCCATGGCTCGTCCGGAGCCCCCAGTGGCTTGCCCGCATCACCCTGCCACGGAAACCCGCTCCCCGGCCCAGTGCTTATCCTCAAGGTCGGAAAGGTCAGAGCCAGCCCCGCCCGCCCCGCCACCTCCGGAGGTTTCCGTCCCGTGCCACAGACCCGCCGCCCGTCCGACCCCCGCTACGGCAACCGGCCGACCATGAAGGACGTGGCGTCCCGTGCGGGCGTGGGCCTCAAGACGGTCTCGCGCGTGGTCAACGGCGAGGCGGGGGTCACCCCGGACACCGTGCGGCGGGTCCAGGAGGCGATCGAGGCGCTCGGTTTCCGCCGCAACGACAGTGCCCGCGTGCTGCGCAAGGGCCGTACGGCCACCGTCGGGCTGGTCCTGGAAGACCTCGCGGACCCCTTCTACGGACCGCTGAACCGGGCCGTGGAGGAAGTGGCCCGGGCCCACGGGGCACTGCTCATCAACGGGTCCAGCGCCGAGGACCCCGACCGGGAGCGGGAGTTGGCGCTGGCGCTGTGCGCGCGCCGGGTGGACGGGCTGATCGTGATCCCCGCCGGGGACGACCACCGCTACCTGGAGCCGGAGATCCGTGCGGGGGTGGCCACGGTGTTCGTGGACCGGCCGGCGGGCCGGATCGACGCGGACGTGGTGCTGTCGGACAGCTTCGGCGGTGCCCGCGCGGGCGTGGCGCATCTGATCGGGGGCGGCCACCGCCGGATCGGCTTCATCGGGGACCACCCGCACATCCACACGGCGACGGAGCGCCTGCGCGGCTACCGTGCGGCGATGGCGGACGCGGGCCTGCCGGTGGCGGAGCCCTGGGTCTCCCTCGGCTCGACCTCCCCGGACCGCGTCCGGGAGGCGGCCCGCGCGATGCTGACGGGCCCCGACCCCGTCACGGCGGTCTTCGCGGGGAACAACCGGGTGACGGTGACCCTGGTCCGGGTCCTGGCCGAGCACCAGCTGCCGGTGGCCCTGGTCGGCTTCGACGACTTCGAGCTGGCCGACCTGCTGCGGCCCGGGGTGACGGTGGTGGCCCAGGACGCGGCGGCCCTGGGCCGGGTGGCCACGGACCGCCTGTTCCAGCGCCTCGCGGGCGCCGCCCTCGACCCGGCCCGCATCGAACTCCCGACCCGGCTGATCCCCCGCGGCTCGGGCGAACTCCCGCCGGCCGGCTGAGACTCGGAGAACCAGCGGACTCGCCGGACTCGGCGGATTCAGCGGATCAGCCCCCGCAGTACGGGCACGGCCCCGCCGGCGCCGGTCAGCCCGGCGAGTACGGAGAGGGCGACGGGGACGCCGCCCATGAAGCTCAGCCCGCCGACGGCGCACCCGATCAGCAGGGCGATGACGAGCACGACGGCGGTGTGCAGGGACAGGAACGGCTGTTCCGATTCACGGGGAGTGGTCATGGCTCGATTGCACCCCCGGCCGGGCCGCCGGCAGGCACGTACGGAACGGACCCGGTCCGAGTCGATCGCCCCGGAAACCCCTTGAACGACACGGGTGTTCGGCGGAACGCGACGAGCGTTCCGAGCTGTTCGGGAAAGTTCGGGACTGTTCCGCCGACGGCGTTCTAACCTGGGCGGCCACACATGGCCGAGGGGGGACATGGGGGACATGGATCCGCAGCCGCGCGGCACCTTCACGAGCTTCGAGGAGGGACTCGCCGCGCTCGCCGGTGATCTGACGCGATTACGGATCGAGCGGGGCAGGCCCTCGTACCGCGATCTCGAAGCGCGCGCGGCCGGATCCGGTACCGAACTCCGGCTGCCGGTGGCCACGCAGAGCGAGATCTTCAACGGCAAGCGGCTCGTCCGGGCCGACACCTTCATGGCACTGATCCGGATCCTGCTGTCGTACGACGAGTACGGCCGGCGCACCTCAGTCCCCTCCCACACCGACCCCGAGGTCGCCGTCTGGCGGCGGCGCTGGCAGGAACTGGCCGCGCTGCAGCCTCCGGGGCACTCGCGCGCCCGGGCCCGCGCACGCGCCGGTGCGCCGCAGGCGGCCACCGCCACCGACGCGCCGGTCCGGGATGCCGCCCCGCACGGCACCGCCGCCCGATCCCACGAACCCGCCGGTCCGGCCGGACCCACCGGACCCCACGAACCCGCCGGACCCGACGAACCCCACGGACCCGCCGGACCCGCCGGACCCAGCGGCCGGCCCCGGCCCCCCTGGGATCCCGCACCGCCCGTCCGGCCCCTGCCCGACCCGGCTCCCGAGCCAGCGCCCGGGCCGCCTGCCGGGCCGGCCCCGTACACCCTGCGCCACCGCCTCCTCGGGCACCTCGCCCCGGTCCGGGACGTGGCGTTCTCCCCCGACGGCCGCCTGCTGGCCTCGGCCGGCGGCGACAGCGTCCAGCTGTGGGACACCACGACGGGCCTCGGCGCCATCACCCCCTTCACCGCGACGCATCCCCTCGCGTTCACCCCCGAAGGGCGGCTGCTGGCGGCCGACTCCCGAGACCCCTCCGTGCTCCACCGGATCGACCCCGCGACCGGCCGCCCCGACGGTCCGCCCCTCACCGGCCACGCCTCCCCCATCACCGGAATCACCTGCGCACCGACCGGAGGCATGGCCGCCACCCTCGAACTCGGCGGCACGGTACGGCTCTGCGACCTGTCCGTCGTCCGCCTCCCGGTCGTCGTGACGCACGGCGGCGGCACGGATCCGATCGACGCGGTGGCCTTCGCCCGCGACGGCCGGCTGCTCGCCGCCGCCCGCAGTTCACGGGTCTGGGACCTGCTCGGCGGGGGCGTGGCCGGTGCGCCCCGCGCCGCGGCCGCCGGAATTCCGGATGCGATCGCCCTCTCCCCCGACGGGCTGCTGCTCGCCCTCGGCTACCGCGACGGCCGGACCTCCGTGTGCGAGGCGGCCGGCGGACGTGACGCGCTGACCCTCCGGGGCCATGCCGGCCCGGTCTGCACCCTGGCCTTCTCCCCCGACGGCCGGCTGCTCGCCACCGGCTCCGACGACGCGACCGTACGCCTGTGGGACACGGCCACCGGCCTGCCCGTCGGCCCGCCGCTGAGCAACCACGCCGGCCGGGTCGAGGACATCGCCTTCTCGGCGACCGGACGGCTCCTGGCCACCTCGTCCTCCGACGAGACGGTCCTGCTGTACGAACGGGCCGCGACGCCCCGTACGGCATCGCTCGCCGCCAAGGCCCTGGCCGCCGCACTGGGAGAGCGGCTGCCGGTCCGGCTGCCACCCGTGCAGGCCGAAGCCGCCCTCGTCCGGGTGGCGTTCTCGCCCGACGGCCGCCTCCTCGCGGCGACCGACGCCGAGCGGTCCGCGCGGGTGTGGGACCCGGTCACGCGGTTCCCCCTCGGACCGCCCCTGGTCCGGGGCGCCGATCTGCCCTGGTGTCTGGCGTTCTCCCCCGACGGGACCGTGCTCGCCACGGCGTCCGGCGACCGGACCGTGCACCTGCGCGACCCGTCGAGCGGCGCCGTTCTCCGCGAGCTGCCGACCGGCCACCGCGGCCCGCTGAAGCGGCTCGCGTTCTCCCCCGACGGGCGGCTGCTCGCCACGGGGAGCATGGACTGCGCTCTGGCGCTCTGGAGCACGGCCTCGGGAACACACCTCGGCGAGTCCGTCGAGGGCCACGTCAACGAGGTCGTGGGAATCGCCTTCGCCCCCGACGGGCGGCGTCTGGTCAGCTCCGGCGCGGACGGGCGGGTGGTGTGGTGGGACGTCGGCACGCGACTGCGGTGGAGCGGCGCCTCGCGCGGCCACCGGGGCACGGTGTGGTCGGCGGTGTTCTCACCCGACGGAGCCGTCGTGGCCACGGCGGGCGCCGACGCCACGGTACGACTGTGGGAGCCGAACGGCGGCGGCCAGATCGGCGAGCCGCTGACCGGCCATTCCTCGGCGGTGTACGAGGTGGCGTTCTCGCCGGACGGGCGCCTGCTGGCCTCCGCCGGCGAGGACGGCCGGGTTCTGTTGTGGGACCCGTCGACCGGCCGGCCCGTGGGCGGTCCGCTCGAAGGCCACGACGATGCGGTCAACGCCCTGGCCTTCTCCCCCGACGGGAGCCTGCTCGTCACCGCGGGCCGGGACGGAACCCTGAACCGCTGGATCATCGGCCCGCTGTGAGACGCCGCGGGGCCCGGCCGGGGCGTCCCCCGCCGGGCCCCGTCCACCGTGCGGCGGATGGGCGGATCAGGCGGTCGCCGTCAGCGTCGCCGAGCGGCGCGGGATCGCGAACGCGTCCAGCTCGGCGCGGGTCAGGCCGGTCAGGGCGGTGACCTCCTCGGCGCCCACCGCGCCGCAGTCCAGGCCGCGGACCAGGTAGCCGGCCAGGGCCTTGGCCGTGGCCGGCTCGTCCATCACGTCGCCCTCGATCTTCGCGACGTACGCCTTGAGCCGCGCGGCAGCGGCTTCGAGGCCCTCGCGGTAGAAGGTGAACACCGCCGCGTAGCGGGTCGGCAGGTGGCCCGGGTGCATGTCCCAGCCCTGGTAGTACGCGCGGGCCAGGGCCCGGCGGGTGAGGCCGTAGTGCAGCTTCCAGGCCTCGTGTACGTGCTCGGTGCTGCCGATCGGCAGGACGTTCGTGGAGCCGTCGGAGACGCGTACGCCGGTGCCGGCGGCCGCGACCTGCATGATCGCCTTCGCGTGGTCGGCGGCGGGGTGGTCGCTCGACTGGTAGGCGGCGGAGACGCCGACGCAGGCGCTGTAGTCGAAGGTGCCGTAGTGCAGGCCGGTGGCGCGGCCCTTGGAGGCCTCGATCATCCGGGCCACGGTGGCGGTGCCGTCGGAGGCGACGATCGACTGGCTGGTCTCGATCTGGATCTCGAAGCCGATCCGGCCCGGGCGCAGGCCGCGGGCGGCCTCGAAGGCCTCCAGCAGCTTGACGAAGGCGCTGACCTGCTCGGCGTACGTGACCTTCGGGAGGGTCAGGACGAGGCCCTCGGGCAGCCCGCCGTGCTCCAGCAGCCCGGACAGGAAGATGTCGGTGGTGCGGATGCCGCGGTCGCGGACGTTGGACTCCATGCACTTCATGCGGATGCCCATGTAGGGGGCGTTCGTGCCGTTGGAGAAGGCTTCGGAGACGAGGCGGGCGGCGCGGGCGGCCGCCTGGTCCTCCTCCTCGTCGGAGCGGACGCCGAAGCCGTCCTCGAAGTCGACGCGGAGGTCCTCGATGGGCTCGCGCTCCAGCTTGGCGCGGACGCGGTCGTAGACCGGTACGGCGAGCTCGTCGGAGATGCCGAGGACCTTGGCGAAGGTGGCGGCGTCCGGGGCGTGCTCGTCGAGGGCGGCGAGGGCCTGGTCGCCCCAGGAGCGGATGGTGTCGGCGGCGAAGACGTCACCGGGGACGTAGACCGTGTGGATGGGCTGGCGGGTGCCGGGGTCGCCCGGGTAGTGGCGCGCGAGCTCCGCGTCCACCGGCGCGAGGGAGGCGCTGATCCCCTCGCTGACCACGCCGGCGAGGCTCGTCGCCACCTTCTCCTGCTGACCCATCGTGCACTCTCCTCTTTTTCCGCTTTACGGAAGCATAGATCCGCATAGCAGAATTTAATGAGGGGTTCTTGTCTAGTCAATGGTTGCAGGAAACACCTCGGGGCCGCGTGGTGAGTGTCACCACGCGGCCCCGGGTCAGAGCATCCGAGCAGGTCAGCCCTTGCGGGCCTTGATCTCCTCGGTCAGCTGCGGGACGACCGCGAAGAGGTCGCCGACCACGCCGTAGTCGACCAGGTCGAAGATCGGGGCCTCGGCGTCCTTGTTGATGGCCACGATGGTCTTCGAGGTCTGCATGCCGGCCCGGTGCTGGATCGCGCCCGAGATGCCGGAGGCGATGTACAGCTGCGGGGAGACCGACTTGCCGGTCTGGCCGACCTGGTTGGAGTGCGGGTACCAGCCGGCGTCGACGGCGGCGCGCGAGGCGCCGACGGCGGCACCGAGGGAGTCCGCGAGCTCCTCGATGATGTGGAAGTTCTCGGCGCCGTTGACGCCGCGGCCGCCGGAGACCACGATCGCGGCCTCGGTCAGCTCGGGGCGGCCGGTCGACTCGCGCGGGGTGCGGGAGACGACCTTGGTGCCGGTGGCCAGGGCGCCGAAGGTGACGGCGAGCGCCTCGACGGTGCCGGCGGCCGGGGCGGCCTCGACCGGAGCCGAGTTCGGCTTGACGGTGATGACCGGGGTGCCCTTGGAGACACGGGACTTGGTGGTGAAGGACGCGGCGAAGGCGGCCTGCGTCGCGACCGGGCCCTCGTCACCGGCCTCCAGGTCGACGGCGTCGGTGATGATGCCGGAGCCGATGCGGACCGCCAGGCGGGCGGCGATCTCCTTGCCCTCGGCGGAGGAGGGGACGAGCACGGCGGCCGGGGAGACGGCGTCGTACGCGGCCTGGAGCGCGTCCACCTTCGGTACGACGAGGTACTCGGTGAACTCGGGGGCGTCGGCGGTCAGGACCTTGACCGCACCGTGCTCGGCGAGCACGGCGGCGGTGGCCTCGGCACCAGCGCCGAGGGCGACGGCGACGGGCTCGCCGATGCGGCGGGCCAGCGTCAGCAGCTCGAGGGTGGGCTTGCGGACGGCGCCGTCCGCGTGGTCGACGTAGACGAGAACTTCAGCCATGGGACTGCTCTCCTGCGATTGCGAAGTATCTGGGGGCTAACAGAGGTGACCGAAGCTCTTAGATGAACTTCTGGCCGGCCAGGAACTCGGCCAGCGACTTGCCGCCCTCGCCCTCGTCCTTGACGATCGTGCCGGCGGTGCGGGCCGGGCGCTGCGTCGCGGAGTCGACCGCGGTCCAGGAGCCCTCGAGGCCGACCTCGTCCGACTCGATCTCCAGCTCCTCCAGGTCCCAGGACTCCACCGGCTTCTTCTTGGCGGCCATGATGCCCTTGAAGGAGGGGTAGCGGGCCTCGCCCGACTGGTCCGTCACGGAGACGAGCGCCGGGAGGGAGGCCTCCAGCTGCTCGCTCGCGGAGTCGCCGTCGCGGCGGCCCGTCACGGTGCCGTCCTCGACCTTGACCTCGGAGAGCAGGGTGACCTGCGGGACGCCCAGGCGCTCGGCCAGGATCGCCGGGAGCACGCCCATGGTGCCGTCCGTCGAGGCCATGCCGGTGATGACCAGGTCGTAGCCGGCCTTCTCGATCGCCTTGGCGAGCACCAGCGAGGTGCCCATGACGTCGCTGCCGTGCAGGTCGTCGTCCTCGACGTGGATGGCCTTGTCGGCACCCATGGACAGCGCCTTGCGCAGCGCGTCCTTGGCGTCCTCGGGGCCCACCGTCAGGACGGTGATCTCGGCGTCGTCGGCGTCTTCGGCGATCTGCAGCGCCTGCTCGACGGCGTACTCGTCGAGCTCCGACAGCAGACCGTCGACGTCGTCGCGGTCGACCGTCAGGTCATCGGCGAAGTGCCGGTCGCCGGTGGCGTCGGGCACGTACTTCACACAGACAACGATCCTCAGGCTCACGCCGGCTCTCCTACCGCATCGTCTTTTTTCTGATACCGCCTTGTGCAGGCAGCATAGGCGCCTTGTCGGGCGGATCCCGGTCGGGGCGGCCCGCGCTCCGAAGGGAATGTTACTCGTCAGTACACCGTGGGTGTCCCGCGGTGGCAAGGCCGGTGAACTGTGATCTGTCCAACGCCGCCCGAACCCGCCCCAGCAGGGACGATTCAGTCGCGCAGCGCGTTGAAGCGACCCTGGTGGTACAGGAGCGGCCGGCCTTCCCCGGCCGGGTCCCCGGCCACGGCCTCCGCGATGATCACGCGGTGCGCCCCGGCCGGCACGCGCGCCACCACCCGGCACACCAGCCACGCCAGTACGCCGTCCAGCACCGGCACCCCGTACGGACCCGGGGCCCAGCCCGTGCCGGGCCCGAACCGGTCGGCTCCGCTGCGGGCGAACAGGCCCGCGAGGTCCTGCTGGTGCTCGCCGAGTATGTGGACGCCGAGGTGCTCGGAGCCGCGTATCGCGGGCCAGCTGGAGGCCCCCGTGGCGATGGTGAAGGACAGCAGTGGAGGATCGGCGGAGACCGAGTTGAGCGAGGTCGCGGTGAACCCGACCGGGCGGCCGCCGTCCTCGGCGGTGATCACGGCCACTCCCGCGGCATGCCGGCGGAAGACGGAGCGCAGCAGGTCGGGCGAGCCGGGCCGGCCGGAGGCGGCGGTGGGGACAGTGGAGGCGGACGGGGCCGTCATGGAGGTGCTTCCTTCTGCCGCGGGGGCGGCGGGCACGGGCGCGGTGGGATCGGGTCGGGGACCGGGTTCGTTCAGTGGCCCCGACAACGCGCGCTCGCGTAGCGGACCAGGTCCACGTGGACCCGCCCGTAAAGCAGGAGTTCATACCGCATGCCGCCAGCCTGGCGATCTCCCGTGTACACAGTCAAGCCGCACCGGCCAGATGCGAGGCGCGTCACGCTGCGTGCGGGCGCGTGCACCGGCGTACCGGCCGTCGGGCCGGCCGCCGTACCGGTCATACCGCGGCGCCCAGCGCGGCGATCACATCCGCCTTGCGCGGCATCCCCACCGCGCGCCGCACGATCCGGCCCCCGGCGTCGAGGACCAGCACGGTCGGCGTCTTCTCGATGCCGAGGGCGCGCACCAGCTCGAGACGGGCTTCAGCGTCGATCTCGATGTGCTCGACGCCCTCGACCAGGCCGGCCACGTCGGCGAGGATCCGCCGGGTGGCCCGGCAGGGCTGGCAGAACGCGCTGGAGAACTGCACCAGGGTGGCCCGCCGCCCGAGCGGTGCGCCCAGTTCCGCCGCGCCCAGCCGTGCCAGGCCCGTGGCCTGCCCGTCCTCGTCCCCGTGCACCCCTGCTCCCGTCGCCGCGGACCTCGTTGCCGCATCATTGAATTGCGTGCGTACGGTGATCCGAGCGCCCCGGCTACGCGCTGCATTCCCGGCGTGACGAGAATCTCCTCGGGCACGGTCGTCTGGGCTGGCCAGCAGCCCGCGTATGGGGCACGATCCCCAAGGGCAGCGTACCTACGCAGCCGTAACTTCCGGCCGGGAGCACCTCCCCAGGCAGAAAGCGGGGTCTCCCCCTCATGGCTGAGCTCGTCTACCCTCCGGTGATCGGCGCCGCCCACACCCTCTTCAAGGCGCTGGACATCCGCATCGACATGAAGGGCACGGAGAACATCCCGCGCAAGGGCGGGGCGGTTCTCGTGTCGAACCACATCGGCTACCTCGACTTCATCTTCGCCGGCCTGACCGCGCGGCCGCAGAAGCGCCTGGTCCGCTTCATGGCGAAGGAGTCGGTCTTCCGCCACAAGGTGTCCGGTCCGCTGATGCGCGCGATGAAGCACATCCCGGTCGACCGCAAGCAGGGTGAGACGGCCTACCAGCACGCCCTCGACTCGCTGCGCGCGGGCGAGATCATCGGCGTGTTCCCGGAAGCGACGATCTCCCAGTCGTTCACCCTCAAGAGCTTCAAGTCGGGCGCCGCGCGCATGGCCCAGGAGGCCGGCGTCCCGCTGATCCCGGTGGCCCTGTGGGGCACCCAGCGGCTGTGGACCAAGGGGCGCCCGAAGAACCTCAAGCGCAGCCACATCCCGGTGACGATGCGGGTCGGCGAGCCCATCGAGGCGCCCACCGACCAGTACGCCGGGGCCATCACCCGCCGCCTGCGCGAGCGGGTGCAGGAGCTGCTCGACGCCGCGCAGAGCGCCTACCCGGGCAAGCCCAAGGGCCCCGAGGACACCTGGTGGGTGCCGGCGCACCTGGGCGGGACCGCGCCGACGGCCGCCCAGGTCAAGGAAGCGGGCTGATCCCGCACCACCAGGTCGGGTGATTCTGCGGCCCCGCCGTTCACGGCGGGGCCGCGTCTCGTGCCGGCCCCGCCGACGGTCAGTTGGGGTTCTCGGCGTGGGTCAGCGTCTCCCACGCCTCGAAGTGGTTCTCGGTACCCGCCGGGCGCCGCCCCTCGGTGAGCTTGCGGGTGTTCTCCATGCTGACGCCCAGACGCGTGTGCAGGGCGTTGTAGCCGACCTCGGTGGCCGGGCCGATGCCCTTCGCCACGCTCCCGCCGCACAGCCAGGACGGCACCTTCGCGCCGAGCTCGTACGGGGCGTGGAAGCCCAGCGCGTACCGGAACCGGTCCTTGAACTGCGGGTACAGGTCGCGGCCCTGGATCCGCGAGGTCTCGGCGACGTGCATGGTCGCGGCGATCGCCATCCCGGTGTGGCCGAAGTCCCGGCAGGTCTCCTGGGCCAGGCCGTCCACGAAGGTGCTCTGGCCGTGCCAGTAGTCGATCAGCTCGCTCTTCGTGTCGATGGTCGAGCGCGGCGGGTACGCGGGCTGCGCCCCGTCGGAGGCGAGGTAGAAGTACGCCGGGACCCGGCCGAGGTAGATCGCCATCGCCTTGTCGTAGCTCGCACGGTCGTCGAGGTGGACCGAGATGCCGATGGCGGCGTCCATCATGATCAGTTCCCAGTTGCCGTTGCTGTTCGGCTTCCCGTTGATGACCTCGGGCAGGTAGACGTCGCGCAGCATGGTGGCGAAGCGCCCCTGGCCCGGCCAGCCGCCGGTGTACGTGTGCTTGATGATCTCGGCGGCGCGCGGCCAGGTGGAGCCCGCCCAGCCGCTCTGCAGCGGGGCGTTGGTGTTCGTGTGGTCCTTGATCTTCGCGGACCAGGCGTCCATCAGCTCGATCGACTTCCTCGCGTACGCGGCGTCCCGGGTGATGTACCAGGCGAGGGCGTCGCTGTACGCGGCGATGGCGTCCTCGCGCTCCTCGGAACAGCCGTTGTCCGGGTTCGAGTACGAGCCGCACTCGACGACGGCGCGCGGTCGGGGCGTACGCGACTGCGAGCCGTAGGGGCTGGCGAGCATGGCGTCGAACGCCGACTTCCACGGTTCCTCCCCCGCCCGCACCTTCGTGCGTACGAAGTCCAGCTGGGCGCGGCTGTTGAGGACTCCGGGGTGTGCGAACTGCGCCGGGGCGGCGGCCGCGGCGGGGGCGGGAGCCGGCGGGGGCCCGGCCTGGGCGGTGGGGGTGAGGGTCAGGGCCGCGGTCAGGCCGAGTGCCAGGGCGGCCAGGCCTGCGGGAACTCCGTAGCGCATGGAGCACCTTCCGTTCGGGGGTGGGGGAACGGGGATGTTCTGCCGCCGAAAGTACCCATGAGCATGCCAAGTTGACAACGTTATCCAACAGGAAACTTTCCTATTGCCCCGCGCGGCTGCTCACGCCGACCCCGCCACCTCCGCACGCTTGCGCCTGCGGTGCGCGGCGACCCGCGCACGCGTGGCACAGGTGGCGGAGCAGTAGCGGCGGGCGCTGCCGGGCCCGGCGCCGAGGAAGAACCGCCCGCAGCCCCCGGCGGCACAGGCACCCCACGCGATCCGCCCGTACTCGGTGAGCAGTTGGGAGAGCGCCAGGGCCCCGGAGGCCAGGAACCACTCGCCCCACCCCGCCCGCTCCCCCCGGTCCACGTGCAGGTGCCAGGAGCGGCCGTCGTGCCGGGTCAGGCGGGGCCGGGTGCCGTACTGCGCAAACAGCGCGTTGAGGGCCTCCACCGCACGGTCCTCGTCGGTCTCGGCGAGGACCTCTCCGATCCGCCGGGCCGCGGCCCGCAGTTCGGCCGCGTCCGCCTCGGCGAAGGCCTCCTCCGTCAGGTCGGCGGGGTGCTCCCCGTGCCGCACGAGGACGGCCGCGAGTTCGGTCCGCGGGAGTCCGGGGTCCGTGCGGACGGCCTCGGCGAGATCGACCAGCCGCCGGCCCACCGAGAACCCCTGCATGGAATCCGTCATCCTCGGATCCTTTCGCCCTACACCCGCATCGCGTAACGTCTTGCGCCGGTATCACGTTACACACTGCGGGGAGGGTCCGGGGGATGCGCGCGTTCGGGCGGTACTTGGCAGCGGCACTGGCCGCACGGTTCGCCTCGGAGGGCATGAGCCTCGCGGTGGTCCTGCTGGCCCTGGAGCGCACCGGGAGCGCAGCGTACGGGGCCTTCGTCCTGACGGCCTGGCTGGCTCCGCACGTGCTGGCGGCTCCGCTCGCCGGCGCGGCCGCGGCCCGGACCCGCCGGCCCAGACCGTTCCACGTGGCCGCGCTGGCCGGGTTCACCTGCGCGGTCGCGGCGCTGTCCGTACTGCTGGGCCGGGCCCCGGAGCCGCTGGTCCTGGCGGTGGCGCTGCTGGGCGGCTGCTGCGGGCCGATGGTGACGGGCGGGATGTCCAGTCTGGTCGCCGGCCTGGTCCCGGCGGGGGCCGGGCGGGACCGGGCGTACGCCTGGGACGCGTCCACCTACAACGCCGCCGCGGTCACCGCCCCGGCGGTGGTGGGCCTGGCCGCCGCACTGGGCTCGGCCGCACCCGCGATGGCGGTGCTCGCGCTGGCCGGTGCGCTCGCGGCGGCGCTCGCCGCGACCCTCCCGTACGGAAACCGGCCGCCGGGCCCGGCGGCGAGCTCCGGGGCCGGGACGGGGACCCCCGCCGGCCTGGGCGCCGGGCTGGCGGCCCTGTGGCGGATCCGGGAACTGCGGGCGATCACCTCCGCCACGACGCTGGCGTTCGTCGGCATAGGCACCCTCACCACCACGTCGGTGCTGCTGGCGTCGCGGCTCGGCAGCCCGCGCGGCGGGGGCGTGCTGATGACGGCGTTCGCGGTGGGCGCGCTGGCGGGCTCCCTGACGCTGGGCCGGATCACGACCGTGGAGCCGGGGCGGCTGGCGCGCCGGGCCATGGCGGGGACCGGGGCGGCCCTGGCGGCGGCCGCGTTCGCCCCGTCCGTCACCGTCGCGGCGGTGCTGTTCGCCGCCGCCGGGGTGTGCGACGGACCACTGCTGACGGCCACCCTCCGGATCCGGTCGGAGTGCGCCCCCGACGCCGTGCGGACCCAGGTGTTCACCCTCGGGGCCGGACTCAAGCTGACCGCCGCGTCGGTCGGCGCCGCGCTCGTGGGCTTCGCGGCCACCGCACCGCCGCAGGCGCTGCTGGCCGGGATCTCCGCACTGATCCTGGCCGCCGCCCTGTTGCACGCACTGGTGGTCCGGCAGGGCGCGGCGCCGGCCGGAGCCGTCGCGGCTACAGGGCCGTCGGAAGGTTCCGCCACAGCTCCTGCCGGTCGGCGGACCCCTTGAGGGCCGCCAGCGCGGCGGGGTGCGGCACGGCGTACAGCTCGGGGTAGTCGACCTCGCCGAGCTCGGGGCGTACGCGGAAGGCGAGTTGCTCGGAGTCCAGCGCGAACCGGGCATCCACGCCGGTCTTGTTGCCCCGCGGGTCCTGGCGGGCCCAGTCCGCGGCCCCCGGCAGCCGGAGGGCGATCAGCCCGTGTACGACGGGGTTCGAGCCGTCGTCGTCGGCGAGCCGCTGGTAGCAGAGGCCGGCCGGGACGCCCCGGGCCCGCAACAGGGCGACCAGCGCGTGGGACTTGGCGTAGCAGATGCCGTTGCGGGTGCGCAGCACGTCCGAGGCGCGCCAGGAGACGCGCGGGTCCCCGGAGTCGCCGGAGTGCGGGATGGTGTCGCGGACGAACTCGAAGGCGACCTTGGCGTATGAGTATGCGTCGCCGGTGGCGGTCCAGAGGGCGTCGGCGGTCTCCCGTACGAGCGGGTGGCCGTGGTCGATGACCTCGTCTGCCGCCAGATAGGCGGGCGCATCCGGGTTCTGCGGGATCAGCTGCATGGCCCGGAGCATAGGCATACCCCCGACCGCGAATCAATGGATTTGCAGTCGGGGGTATATCTATTCAGATCTTCAGCGGGACAGCTCTTCCTTCAGCGCCTGGAGGAAGCCGTCCACGTCTTCCTCCTGGGTGTCGAAGCCGCACATCCAGCGCACGTGGCCGGCGGCCTCGTCCCAGAAGTAGAAGCGGTAGCGCTTCTGCAGCCGCCGCGACACCTCCTGGGGCAGCTTCGCGAACACCGCGTTGGCCTGCACCGGGTAGAGGATCTCCACCCCGTCGGTCTCGCGCACCCCCGCCGCCAGCCGCTGCGCCATCGCGTTGGCGTGCCGGGCGTTGCGCAGCCACAGGTCCTTGGCGAGCAGCGCCTCCAGCTGCACCGACACGAACCGCATCTTGGACGCGAGCTGCATCGACATCTTGCGGATGTGCTTCATCTGCCGGACCGCGTCCGGGTTGACGACCACCACGGCCTCGCCGAACATCATGCCGTTCTTGGTGCCGCCGTAGGACAGCACGTCCACGCCCACCGTGTTGGTGAACGTGCGCATCGGCACGTCGAGCGAGGCCGCGGCGTTGGCTATGCGGGCCCCGTCGAGGTGGACCTTCATGCCGTGGGCGTGCGCGTGCTCGCAGATCGCCCGGATCTCGTCCGGCGTGTAGACCGTGCCGAGCTCGGTGTTCTGGGTGATCGAGACGACCTGCGGCATCGCCCGGTGCTCGTCCTCCCAGCCCCAGGCCTGCCGGTCGATGAGCTCGGGGGTGAGCTTGCCGTCCGGGGTCGGGACCGTGAGCAGCTTGAGACCGGCCATCCGCTCCGGGGCGCCACCCTCGTCGACGTTGATGTGCGCCGTCTCGGCACAGATCACCGCACCCCAGCGGTCCGTCAGGGCCTGGAGGGCCGTGACGTTCGCGCCGGTGCCGTTGAAGACCGGGAAGGCCTCCGCGTACGGGCCGAAGTGGCTGCGGATGATCTTCTGCAGGTGTTCGGTGTACTCGTCCTCGCCGTAGGCGACCTGATGGCCGCCGTTGGCCAGGGCGAGGGCCTCCAGGATCTCCGGATGGACCCCCGCGTAGTTGTCGCTCGCGAATCCGCGCACCGCCGGATCGTGGTGGCGGTGGGCATCGGTCTTCACGGTTGCGGAGTGAGCCACAGACGCTGTCCGTTCACATCGATGGCGGGCCGCTCCCAGACGCCGGCGATGGCCTCGGCCAGCTCCTTGACGTCGGTGAAGCCCGCGAACTTCGCATTGGGGCGCTCGGCGCGCATCGCGTCGTGCACCAGTGCCTTGATCACCAGGATCGCAGCCGCGGCGCCCGGGCCCTCCTCGCCCCCCGCCTTGCGGAAGGAGTCGGCGAGGGCGAGCGTCCAGGCCTCGGCGGCCGCCTTGCCGGCGTTGTACGCGGCGTTGTTGGCGACCGGCTTGTGCGCGCCGGACTGGCTGATCAGGACGTAGCGGCCGCGGTCACTGCGCAGCAGCCCGTCGTGGAAGGCGAGCGAGGTGTGCTGGACGGTGCGGATCAGGAGCTTCTCCAGGAAGTCCCAGTCCGCGAGGTCCACGTCGGTGAAGGTCTTGCTGCCGCGCCAGCCGCCGACGAGGTGGACGACCCCGTCGATCCGGCCGAACTCCTTCTCCGTGCGGTCGGCCCAGGCCTTGGTGGCCTCCAGGTCGAGCAGGTCCACGGTGTCACCGGTGACGGTGGCGCCGCCGTGGGCGTAGCGGGCCGCGTCCACGGACTCCGCGAGGCGCGTCGGATCGGCGTCGGCCGCGACGACCACGGCACCGGCCTCGGCGAGGCGGAGCAGGGCGGCGCGCCCGGCGGGGCCGCCGGCCCCGGCGACCGCCACCACGGCACCGTGGAGCTTGCCGTTCCCGGAATTCCCAGCGCTGTTCATCTGTGCAGCCTCCTGTGGGCGAGCGCTCACGCGGCGACCCGCTCGGCCGAATCGGCGTTCACTGCAGTGATGCCCTTCGTGGAGGCGATCACTCCCTTGAGCTTCTTGGCGAGCGCCTCATAGAACATGCTCAGCGGAAACTCGTCGGGAAGCACGTCGTCGACGAGCTTGCGCGGCGGCTGCGTCAGGTCGAGGGCGTCGGGGCCCTTGGCCCACTTGGAGCCCGGGTGGGGGGCGAGGTAGGTGGAGACGAGCTCGTACGCCTTGAACCAGTGGACGAGCTTCGGGCGGTCGATGCCGGCCCGGTACAGGTCCTCGATCTCGGCGCACAGCTGGTTGGTGACCTGCGGGGCGCGCATCCAGTCGATCTTCAGCTTGTTGTCCGTCCAGCGCACGACGTCGTGCTTGTGGAGGTACGCGAAGAGCAGCTGGCCGCCGAGCCCGTCGTAATTGCGGTTGCGGTCACCGGAGACCGGGAAGCGGAACATCCGGTCGAACAGGACGGCGTACTGCACGTCGCGGCCGTGCTCGTTGCCCTCGGACTCCAGCTTCACGGCCTCCTTGAAGGCGGTGAGGTCGCAGCGCAGCTCCTCCAGGCCGTACATCCAGAACGGCTGGCGCTGCTTGATCATGAAGGGGTCGAACGGCAGGTCGCCGTGGCTGTGGGTGCGGTCGTGGACCATGTCCCACAGCACGAAGGCCTTCTCGCAGCGCTCCTGGTCCTCGACCATGCGGGCGATGTCCTCGGGCAGCTCGATGCCCAGGATGTCGACGGCGGCCTCGGTGACCTTGCGGTAGCGGGCGGCCTCGCGGTCGCAGAAGATGCCGCCCCAGGTGAAGCGCTCGGGGGCCTCGCGGACGGCGATCGTCTCCGGGAAGAGCACGGCGGAGTGCGTGTCGTAGCCCGGGGTGAAGTCCTCGAAGGTGATGCCGAGGAAGAGCGGGTTGTCGTACCGGGTGCGCTCGAGCTCGGAGAGCCACTCGGGCCAGACCATCTTCAGGACGACGGCCTCGAAGTTGCGGTCGAGGTTGCCGTTCTGCGTGTACATGGGGAAGACGACCAGGTGCTGGAGCCCGTCGGCGCGCTCGGCGGCCGGGTGGAAGGCCAGCAGGGAGTCCAGGAAGTCCGGCACCTTGAAGCCGTCGGCCACCCACTTGCGCAGGTCGGAGACGAGCGCGCGGTGGTACGCGGCGGCGTGCGGCAGCAGCGGCGACAGCGCCTCCACGGCGGCGATCGCCCGCTCGACGGCGGCGGCGACCTCGGTCGGAGCCGGGGCGGCCGCGGCCTCGAAGTCGATCGAGCCGTCCTTGGCCTGCCAGGGGCGGATCTCCTCCACGGCGGCCTTGAGCTCGGGCCACGCCGGGTGGTCGACCACCCGCGCACCGGCGGTTATCACCGCACCGCCAGAACCCGGCACAAGAATTTCCGTCATGTCACTTCCTCCACAGGAGAACCTCGCGTCAACACAGCGTATGCGTGCGGGCCTGTCCTGCTCAAGGGCCTGCGCGGGAAATTATCCTGCGCGACCCCTACTGACACCGTAATTCTTCCCGCCGTCCACGGGAGGAGCGAGCGCTTCGCCCCTTTCGCGCCCTGTCACCCCTACCCGCCGGCCCTTCGGGCGGCCACCTGAAGGGCCGGCGGGTGACGTCCGTCACTCAGGCGGCGCGGAAGTGCGGGATGACCTTCCCGCCCCACTGCCGCAGCGTTTCCAGACAGGCCTCCTGCGGCACCGTGCCCATCTGGATCAGGCACATGATCTCGTCCGCGCCCGCCTCCTTGAGCCGCTGCACGTACGCGATGGCGTCGTCGGCGCTCCCGTACGCGTGGTCGGCGTGGAAGGTCGCCGTCGACGTGGGCCGCACCGGGATCGCCTGCTCGTGCAGCCGGGCCACCACCTGCTCGGCCGCCGTGCGCATCTGCGCCGCCTCGTCGGCGCCCGCGACGACGGCCTCGTCCGGGACGCCGGCGCCGCCGTACCAGTGGCCGATGGACTGCGCGAAGAACCGCTGGCCGCGGATGCCGATCCGGCGCGCCTCGGCCGGATCGTCGAGCACGATGGTCGGGCAGAGCACCGAGAAGTGGTCGTTGACCGCGGTGGAGACGAAGCGCGCACCGTCCCGGCCGGCCACCGCCCCGTCGTACACGGCCCGCATCCCGGCGATGGACTCCGGCCCGGCGAAGCCCATCACCAGGGCCCCGACGCCCAGTTCGGCGGCCTGCACGAGGGTCTCGGCGCGGCTGCACGCCAGGAACAGCGGCGGATGCGGGGTCTGCCGCGGCCGCGGCAGGATCGGGTGCGGGTCGATGTCGATCAGCTCGCCGTGGTACTCCAGCTCCTCCTCGCGCCAGGCCTGGCCGATGATCCGCAGCGCCTCCTCCACCTCCTGCGCGGTGCGCTCCCGGTCGACCCCGCACAGGGAGGTCTCCTGCTCGGTGCCGCCGCGCCCGGCGCCCAGGTCGAGGCGGCCGCCGGAGAGCAGGTCGAGCATGGCGGCCCGCTCGGCCACCCGGACCGGGTGGTTGAAGTGGAAGGGCATGCAGACGACCCCGTGGCCGATGCGTATGGTGTCCGTCCGGGCCGCGACCCAGGTCAGGAAGACCTCGGGCGCCGACATGTGCGCGTACCACTTCAGGGAGTGGTGCTCGACGGCCCAGATCCGGTCGAATCCCATCTGCTCGGCGAGCACGGCCTGCTCCACGCAGTCGTGGATGACCTGGTGCTCCCGCTCCACGGTCGGGTCGGCGAGCTGAGCTTCGAAGATCACGGAGAATTTCACGATGCCTCCAGGGTTGCGTCCCGTGCCCGGCCTTACTTCAATTCGGAATATGACTAGTAGTCAGACGTCGAAGAAGCAAGAGCTACCGGCGACCGCATGGGCCGTGCTCGGGCTGCTGTCCTTCCCCGGGGAGCGCACCGGTTACGAGCTGAAGAAGTGGGCGGACTCCTCCCTGCGCTTCTTCTACTGGTCCCCGGCCATCAGCCAGATCTACGCCGAACTGCGCCGTCTGGAGGAGCTCGGGTACGCGGCCTCCGCACGCTCGGGACCGGAGGAGGCCCGGGCCAAGCGCCGCTACGCCATCACCGACGCGGGGCGCGCGGCCCTCGCCGGATGGGCCTCGGACACCGCGGAGGCCGGACCGCCGGTGCTCAAGCACGGGCTGCTGCTGCGGATCTGGCTGGGCCACCTCGCCGAGCCGGAGCTGCTGCGCGCGATGGTCGGCGACCACTTGGAGCGCACCCGGGGCGAACTGGCCGCCGTACGCGAGGCCATGGAGCAGGCGGGCGGCGTACCGCAGTGGGCCTTCCCCGCGCTCGCGCTGCGCTGGAGCGAGCGGCAGCACCTGGCCGAACTGGAGCTGGGCGAGGCCCTGCTGGCCGATCTCGCGGAGCTGGACGCGGCCGGTACGGGGTCCTCGGCCGGAGCCGCGGCCACCGATCGTCAAGGCGGCGGGGACGCGCCCACGCCCGGGTGACGCGACAGGGCCGCCACGGCGCGCGCGGCGGCGTACAGCCTTGGCGGGAACCGGCCGAAGGCCCCGTTCCGGGCGCTGCACGGGCGGTCCCATCGCATCCCCGGCGCACTAGCATGCGTCCTCACCGCCCGGCCGGTAGGGACACCGCGACCGTGCGGCGAGCCGCCGTCGACGGAAGCGAGAGAACCTTGACTTTCCTCACCATCGGTCACCGCGGGGTCATGGGTGTCGAACCGGAGAACACCCTGCGGTCGTTCGTCCGCGCGGAACGTTCCGGGATGGACGTCATCGCGCTGGATCTGCAGCTGAGCAAGGACGGCGTGCTCGTCGTCCTGCACGACGCCGAGGTGGACCGCACCACCGACGGCTCCGGAGCCGTCGCCGATCTGACCCTGGCCGCGCTGCGCGAGCTGGACGCCGGCCACGGCGAGCGCGTGCCGGTCTTCGAGGAGGTCCTGGACGCGGTCCGGACCCCGCTCCAGGTGTCGGTCCAGGACGGGCCGGCCGCGGCGGCGCTGGCGGAGCTGGTGCTGCGCCGTGACCTGAGCGCACGGGTGGAGGTGGCCTCCTTCCGCGACGAGGTGCTCGCCGGGACGGCCCGGCTGCTCCCGGGGGTGCGGACCGTGCTCCACTCGGATCTGGCCGGCGGGGCGCCGGGCGTCGTGGCCCGGGCCCGGGCCTGCGGCGCGCACGAGGTCGCCCTGAACATCCGCGAGCTCACCCTGGACACGGTCGAGCGCGTGCACGCGGCCGGGCTGCGGGTGACCGGCTGGACCGTCAACACCCTGCAACAGCTGCGGGTGGCGCGGGCGCTCGAACTGGACGGCGCGGCCACCGGCTTGCCGGAGATCCGCAGCACCGGCCGGTTCATCGCCTGACGGCGGCTCCCGCGCCCGCTACAGCGGCTTGACCAGCAGCTCGAAGGCCAGGTCGGCGCGGAGCGGGACGCCGAAGCGCTCGTCGCCGTAGGGGAAGGGGCTCAGTTCGCCGGTGCGCCGGTATCCGCGGCGCACGTAGTACGCGATGAGCTCCTCCCGTACGTTCACCACCGTCATCCGCATCTCCTTGGCGCCCCACGTCTCGCGGGCGCGGCGCTCGGCCTCGGCGAGTATCTCCTTGCCGAGGCCGCCGCCCTGCAGCCCCGGGCGGACCGCGAACATCCCGAAGTAGGCGTGGTCGCCCCGGTGTTCGAGCTGGCAGCAGGCGACGAGCTCGCCCGCGCGCTCGACGACGAGCAGGACGCCGTCGGCGGAGTCGATGATCGCGCGGACCCCGTCGGGGTCGGTGCGCTGCCCGTCCAGGTAGTCCGCCTCGGTGGTCCAGCCGGCGCGGCTGGCGTCCCCGCGGTAGGCCGACTCGACCAGGAGCACCAGTTCCGGTACGTCCGTCTCCACGGCGCTGCGGAAGTTCAGGGCGGTGGGGTGGGCGGTCGACATCGAGGGCTCCCGTTCTGCTCGGTGGCATATGACATGCCCGGTGCGGCAAGGAGAGCCTAACCCGGGGCGGCGTGCGGGCGTCCGGGCCGGGGCATCTCTTCCCGTGACGCCGACGAACCGGGAGGTTCCGCCGTGCACGGTCCCGCGATGTCCCTTTCCGCTTCCCTCTCCGCCTGGCTGCTCGTCCTGCTCTGCGCCGCGAGCGGTGCGTACTGCCTGTGGCGGGTGCGCAGCGCGGAGCGGGAGGCGCGCGGCGGGGCGGCGGGCGAGGCGCTGATGGGGTTCGGGATGGCGGTGATGGCCGTGCCCCCGGGCATCGGGCCGTGGGGGCCCGGGATCCTGCTGGCCGTCTTCTGCGGGGCCGTGCTGCACGCGCTGTGGCTGCTGCGGGACGGGGTGCACCACGCGCACCACCTGGTCGGATCGCTGGCCATGGCGTACATGGCGCTGACGATGACCGGCGGGCACGGGCACGGCGGGGGCCCGCCGCTCGTCACCGGGGCACTGCTCCTCTATTTCGCGGGGTACGTGCTGCTCGGCGGGGCCCGGCTGGTGACGGCGGGCGGGGGTGCGCCGCCGGTCGCGGGCGGGCCTCCCGCGAAGGCGGCGGAGCTGACGCGGGCGTGCCGACTCGCCATGGGGATGGGGATGTTGGCGATGCTGCTGAGCCTGTGAGGCTCTGGGAGGCGGAGGGCAAACGTGTCCTGCGTCACCAATCACGAAAGGCCGTACCCGCAGGTAGCCCCGCGCTCATAGGCTGGCGGACATGATGGTCCCCGCCGCACTCCTGTTGCTCGGCGCCCTGACCGCGGTGCTCGCCCCCCGTCTGCTGGCCCGGGCCGAATGGCCGGAGCGGGAGCCCGTCGTCGCCCTGTGGGTGTGGCAGTGCGTGGTGGGCGCGGTGCTCCTGTGCTTCGCCCTGTCGATGCTGCTGAGCGCGGCCGCCGCCTGGCTGGCGGTGCGGGGCCGGCTCTTCGCGGCGGCCCCGCACGGGGTGGTCGACGCGTACGCGCTGGGCCCGACCGGCGGCCCGTGGGCGGTGGGGACCGCGCTGGCGCTGGCGGGCGGCGGGCTGTGGACCGGGGCCCGGCTGACCCGGGAGGTGCTGCGGGCCCGGTCCCGGCGCCGGGCGCAGGGCGCCGAGCTGCTCGTACGGGCGCCGCTGCTGCCCGGGGAGGACCCGGCCGGGGCGCGGCTCGTCGTCCTGGAGGGGACGCGGCCCGACGCGTGGTGGCTGCCGGGCGCGGCCCCGCAGCTGGTGGTGACCACGGCCGCGCTCGGACGGCTCAAGGGGAGCCAGCTGGACGCCGTACTGGCGCACGAGCAGGGGCACGCGCAGGCCCGGCACGACTGGCTGCTGCACTGCTCGCGGGCGCTGGCGGGCGGGTTCCCGCAGGTGCCGGTCTTCGCGGCGTTCGAGGCGGAGATGCACCGGCTCGTCGAACTGGCCGCCGACGACGTGGCCTCGCGGCGGTTCGGGAGGCTGACGATCGCGCTGGCGCTGGTCGGGCTCAACGAGGACCGGGGGGTGTTCGGGCCCTATCCGAGCCCGCAGCCGCACGTGTCGGAGCGGGTGCGGCGGCTGCTGTCGGCGGCGCCCCGGCTGTCGGCGGGCCGCCGGCTTCGGTTGACCGCACTGGCCACACTGGTCCCGGCGGTCCCGCTGGTCGTGGCCCTGATGCCGGGTCTGAGCGCACTCGCCTGAGCCCACTCGCCTGACCGTGCCGGCCTGAGCACTCCGGCCTGAGCGCGGACGCCTGGGCGCGGACGTCTGGGCGCACCCGGCTGATCGCACCGGAGCTGACACCGCCCGTCCGGGCGGCAGGCCGGAATCCGTCGCGCCCCGAGGTGTGGAAGTCCCTGCTCTGGGTGATCCCCCGCGTCACCCAGAGCAGGCGACCCCGTGCGCTGAGTATATTGGCTGGGAGCCAGTCAACGCAGGAGTAAGCATGTCCCCGCGCAGCGCATCGGTCAATGAAGAATTGCGCAGACGTTCCCGGGAGCGGCTGCTCCAGGCCACGGTCGAACTCGTCGCCGAACGCGGCTACGAGGCCACGACGCTCGGCGACATCGCCGACCGGGCGGGCAGCGCCCGCGGCCTGGTCTCGTACTACTTCCCGGGCAAACGGCAACTGCTCCAGTCGGCCGTCCACCGGCTGATGCACCTGACGCTCGGCTCGGCCCTGGAGCGCGAGCCGCGCAGCGACGACGGCCGCGAGCGGCTCGCCCGCGCGGTCGACGCGATCCTGGGGCTCGCCCGGGACGAGCCGCTGCTGATGCGGACCCACATGGCGGGCATCCTCCAGGCCGAGGGGTTCGTCCAGTGCCCGGAGCAGCAGCGGCTGGCGGAGCTGCTCCGGGACACGGTCACGCGGTACGGATCGGCGGACGTGGACACCGACTACCCGTTGCTGCGGGCCCTGCTGATGGGCGCGGTGGTCGCGGTCCTGCTGCCGGGGGCCCCGATGCCGCCGGCGCGGCTGCGGGCGGAGCTGTTCCAGCGCTACGGGCTGGACTGGGAGCTCGGCTTCCCGCCGGACGGCGGACCGCCCGGCGGAACGTTTCCCTCAGCGGGTTAGGGGGCGTCCGGCGGATCGTGCTCAGTGGTACTCGGGCTGGGTCTGCACGTTGAGCCGGTCCATCCACACCCGTTTCGCGCTCTCGGTGCGCCAGTCGTCGATCCGCAGCACGTCGAGGCCCTTGGCGATGTCGTTCGAGTAGATGTTCCCGTTGTAGTAGTACGCCGACCAGGACCCGCCGAGTCCGAGCTGGTCCGTGGTGAGCGGGCCGCGCTCGAAGTAGCCGATCTCCTTGGGCCGGGAGGAGTCGGTGAAGTCCCATATCGAGACGCCGCCCTGGTACCAGGACTGGACCATGATGTCGCGGCCGCCGCCGACCGGGATCAGCGAGCCGTTGTGCGCCACGCAGTTCTCGGTGTCGGCCTGGAGGCGCGGGATCTTGAAGTAGCTGCGGAAGACGAGTTTGCGCTGGTCACCGCGGCCGGTGATGTCGTAGATGCCGTCGGCCCCGCGGTTCGGGCCGGTGGCCTCGTTGCAGGTGGCGCCGCCCCCGCCGCCCAGCTCGTCGGTGAACACCACCTTGTCGGCCTTCTCGTTGAAGGTCGCGGAGTGCCAGAACGCGAAGTTCACGTTGTCCTGCACCCGGTCGATGACCCGCGGCTGCTCGGGCTTGCTGATGTCGAAGAGGATGCCGTCGCCCATGCAGGCGCCGGCGGCCAGCTTCTTCGACGGCAGCACGGTGATGTCGTGGCAGCCGGTCGTCTTGGAGACGCCGGGGTTGGCGGGCGCGCCCGGGTTGCCGCCGTCCGGGAAGAGGACGGGGAAGGCGACGACCGCCGCCTGCGTCGGGTTCTTCTTCGGGACCTTGATCACGGAGATGCCGTCGTGCGGCGGCTGGCAGTCGGGGAACGCCTCGTTCGGGGAGTACGAGGCCACGTAGAGGTAGATGTCGCGCTCGCCCGGCACCAGCGTGTGGGTGTGGGAACCGCAGTTGGTCTCCACGGACTTGATGTATTTGGGGTTCTTCTTGTCCTTGATGTCGAAGATCTTGATGCCCTCCCACGAGGACTTCTCCGTCGCGGGCTGCGAGACGCTGTTGCAGGAGTCGTCGCTGCGCGAGGAGTCGGTGGAGAGGAAGAGCAGGTCCCCCTGGACGGAGACGTCGTTCTGGCCGCCGGGGCAGAGCACCTGGCTGACCGTCTTCGGGGCCTTCGGGTTGCCGATGTCGTAGATGGTGAAGCCGTTGTAGTTGCCGGCGTAGGCGTACTTGCCCTGGAACGCCAGATCGGTGTTGATGACGCCCGGATAGGTGCTCGGGATGTTGGTCAGGTGCTTGACGTTGGCACTGTGCACGATCTCGTCCTGGCCGGGGATCTCGCCCGGGGCGAGTGCGCGCCCGCCCGCCGCCGGCTCGCCGCCCCGCGGGGCGGACCCGCCGGGCGATAAGTCCCCGGGATCGGGGGTGGCGGCGGCGGGACCGGCCGCGAACAGCGTGGCCAGCAGCCCGGCCGCGGCCACGGCCGCCCCCAGACTCCTGCGCCGCACTCTGGTGGTGTGCTTCGAGGTCACTGTGCCCTCCCATGGGAGCCCGATCGGTCCCGCTCGTGGTGTGAACGTGCCCGCCGGGGTACTGGAGCGGTCCCCGGCAGTATGTTCTCTTCATGGACATGGCAAAAGGGTTACTCGGCCGGACGACCGCGGCGGCCGTGGCCGCCGGGATCCTGCTCGCCCTGGCCGGCTGCGGCGGCGGGGACGGCGACGACGGGGCGAAGGAGGGCGGCGCCGCGGTCATCGCCCCCGGCAGACCTGGCGAGAAGGCCCGCACCCTCTCCCCCGAGGAGGCCGCGAAGCGGCAGCCGGACGACAGTCCCAACGCGGCCGACCGGGCCTACGTACGGCACATGGTCGAACACCACCGGCAGGCCCTCACGATGAGCGCACTGGCCCCGGACCGGGCCTCGGCGGATGCGGTCAAACGGCTCGCCGAGCGGATCTCGGCCGCCCAGCAGCCCGAAATCGGGGCGATGGAGAAGTGGTTGGCGCGCTACCCGGCACCCTCCGGGGCCCCCGCGGCCGGCCACGACCACGGCGCGATGCCCGGCATGGCGACCGAGCAGCAGCTCAAGGAGCTCGCCGGGGCGAAGGGCGCGGACTTCGACAGGCTCTTCCTCACCCTGATGACGGCCCACCACGAGGGCGCCGTCACGATGGCGGGCGAGGCGCTGGCCGCCGGAAACAACGGCGCGGTGGAGGAAATGGCCAACGAGGTGGTGGCCACCCAGACCGCCGAGATCCACCGGATGCGCGCGATGGGCTGACGGCCGCCGGGCCCGGTGGCATGCTGGGAGCACCTGCGGGAGGAGCTCCGCCGTGCTTCGTGTCGCCGTCGTCGGTTCGGGCCCCAGCGGGGTCTACGCCGCTCAGACACTCGTACAGCAGCGCGAGGTGCCGGGCGTGCGCGTCGACGTACTGGACCGGCTGCCCGCGCCGTACGGGCTGGTGCGCTACGGGGTGGCCCCCGACCACGAGAAGATCAAGTCGCTCCAGGGCAGCCTGCGCACCGTGCTGGAGGACGAGCGGATCCGCTTCCTCGGCAACGTCGAGGTCGGCGGGGCGCAGCTGTCCACCGCACGGCTGCTGGAGCTGTACCACGCGGTGGTGTACTGCGTGGGCGCCGCCCGCGACCGGCTGCTCGGCATCCCCGGCGAGGAGCTGGCCGGGGTGCACTCCGCAACCGCCTTCGTCGCCTGGTACAGCGGCCACCCGGACGCCGTGGCCGAGTCCTTCGACCTGCCCGGGGTGGGCTCGGCGGTGGTCGTCGGGGCGGGCAACGTGGCCGTGGACGTGACGCGGATGCTGGCCCGGGGCGAACCGGAACTGGCCCCTACCGACATGCCGCAGCCGGCGCTGGGCGCGCTCGCGGACAGCGGGGTGGAGTCGGTGTCGATGGTGGCCCGACGCGGGCCCTCGCAGGGCAAGTTCACCACCAAGGAGCTGCGGGAACTGGGCACGCTGCCGGGCGTGGCCGCCGTGGTGGACCCCGCCGAGCTGGCCCTCGACCCCGCGTACGCCGACCAGGACGCGGCCGCCGCGCTGCCCGCGGTGGCCCGGCGCAACCTGGAGGTGCTGCGCGGGTGGGCCGGACAGGACCCGGGCGGCGCACGGCGCCGGATCGGCCTGCGGTTCTACCTGCGCCCGGTGGAGGTGCTGGCCGGCCCCGGCGGCCGGGTCGCCGGGATGCGCTTCGAGCGGACCGCCCCGGACGGCCGCGGCGGGGTCACCGGGACGGGCTCGTACGAGGACGTCGAGGCGCAGCTGGTGCTGCGCTCGGTGGGGTACCAGGGGGTTCCGCTGCCGGGTCTGCCCTTCGACCCGGTGAAGGCCACCGTTCCGCACGCCGCCGGCCGGGTCCTGCGGGAGGGCCGGGCCTCGGTGGGCGAGTACGTGGCGGGCTGGATCAAGCGCGGCCCGACCGGGGTGATCGGCACCAACCGGCCCTGCGCCAAGGAGACGGCGTCCTCACTGCTCCAGGACGCGGCGGTGCTGGCCCGGCGGGAGCTGCCGGGCGACCCGCTGGACGCACTGCGGGCGGCCGGGCTGCACCCGGTGGAGTGGCCGGGCTGGCTGGCGATCGAGACGGCGGAGGCCGCTCTCGGGCGCTCGCTGGGCCGCCGCTCGGTGAAGATCCCGGACTGGCCGGGCCTGCTGGCCGCGGCGAACGCGGGCGCCTGAGCCGGAGCCGGGGCCGGGCCGGAACCCGACCGGCTGGTGCGCTCACGGCACTAGCCGGCCCGGCGCGCCTCTTCCGCGGCGGCCGCCGCGAGCACGCTGTCGAGGAGCCCCGGGAACAGGTCCTCCAGCTCCGCGCCGCGCAGGCCGTTCATCTTCGCCGTCCCCCGGTAGGTCTGGCGGACCACACCGGCCTCCCGCAGGACGCGGAAGTGGTGCGTGGTCGTCGACTTGGTGACCGGCAGGTCGAAGTACGAGCACGCCAGCTCGTCCGGCGTGGCCGCGAGGTCCCGCACGATCGACAGCCGGATCGGGTCCGAGAGTGCGTGCAGCACCGCTTCGAGCCGGATCTCGGCGAGCCCGGGGTGGGCGAGCGTACGGGTGGTGGCCGTATCCGTCACGTCTGCCCTCGTCTCGTCCGGCTGCCCTGTTCGTACGAGAACCACCGTAGTACATCGGCTGCCACCGGAAGGGACGCGCACCCGCGCTCCCGGCAGCGGCTACCAGGCACGGTGGTACGAGACGGGCACCCGTACCCCGGCGCCCGGTTCGGCGGCCCGCTCGGCTCCCAGTGCGGCGGCCGCGGTGCGGGCCCAGTACGGGTCGCGCAGCAGCTCGCGGCCGAGCAGGACCGCGTCCGCCTGCCCGTCGGCCAGGATCGCGCCCGCCTGCTCCGGATCGGTGATCAGCCCGACGGCGGCCACCGGAAGGCCGGTCCGGGCCTTGACCTCGGCCGCGAACGGCACCTGGAAGCCGGGCCCCGCCGGGATGTTCGCCTTCGGGGCCATCCCGCCGGTGGACACGTCCAGGAGGTCCACCCCGCGGCCTTGCAGCAGTGCGGCCAGCCGGACCGTGTCCTCGGAGGTCCAGCCGGACTCCTCCAGCCAGTCGGTGGCGGAGACCCGGAAGAACAGCGGCAGCTCCTCGGGCCACACCGCCCGTACGGCGTCGACGACTTCGAGCGCGAAGCGGGCCCGGTTCTCGAAGGAGCCGCCGTACGCGTCGGTGCGCCGGTTGCTCTCGGAGGAGAGGAACTGGCCGATGAGGTAGCCGTGGGCGCCGTGGATCTCGACGACCTCGTAGCCGGCGGCCAGCGCGCGCCGCGCGGCGGCCGCGAACTGCCCGGTGATCTCGTGGATCTCGGCGGTCGTCAGCTCGTGCGGCACCGGGTCGCCCTCGGCGAACGGCACCGGGCTCGGGGCGCTCGGCAGCCAGCCGTCCGCCTCGGGGCCGACGTATCCGCCGCCCTCCCAGGGCCGGCCGGTCGACGCCTTCCGCCCTGCGTGGGCGATCTGGATTCCCGGGACGGCGCCCTGGGCCTTGAGGAAGGAGGTGATCGGGCGCAGCGCCTCGACCTGCGTGTCGTTCCAGATGCCGAGGTCGTACGGGGAGATCCGGCCCTCCGGGGAGACGGCGGTCGCCTCCTGGAGGATCAGGCCGGTGCCGCCCACCGCGCGGGCCGCGTAGTGCGCGAAGTGCCAGGCGTGGGCCGCGCCCGCGTCCGGACCCGAGGCCGCTGCGACGTACTGGCACATCGGCGCCATCCAGATCCGGTTCCGCGCGGTGACCGAGCGCAGGGTGAGCGGCGCGAAGAGGGCCTCGGCGTGGGTGGCGGGGACGTGCGGGGCGGGGGCGATGGGGGCAGCACTCATGAAGGACTCTCCGGAGGTGGCCGGGCACGCCGCGGATCGGCGGCTTGTACGAGAGTCAGCGTACTACGATTCATCACGTACTACGAGACCTCTCGTACAAGCTCGTCGAGCTCGGCGCGCAGCGCCTCCGCGAGGGCCGCCAGGTCCGGCACGGCGGCCGCGTCCGCGACCAGGCCGTAGTGGACGGTGCCCTTGTACGTGGAGACCGCGACCGCGAGGGAGTGGCCGCGGGCGAGCGGGGCCAGGGGATAGACCTCGCGGACCCGGCTGCCACCGAGCGAGAAGGTGAAGCCGGGCAGCGGGACGCTCGTGACCAGGATGTCGAAGAGCATCCGGGCCGCCTGGGCGACCAGGGGGCCGCCGAGCCGGTGGCCGAGGGGGTGGACGTGGTCGGCGAGCAGGGCGACGGCCCCGGCGCCGCGGGCGGGTCCGGCCTCCTTGTTGCGGTCCATGCCGAGCCGCACCCGGTCCAGGCGCAGCAGCGGGTCCGGTTCGGCGAGCGGGAGACGGAGCAGGTAGCCGGAGAGCCGGTTGCCGTACTTCGCCGCGCCGCCGGGCCGGCGTCGGGATACCGGTATCAGGGCGCGCGGACCGGGCCCCTCGGGCTCCGGGTCGCCGCGGCCCAGCAGCCAGCGCCGCAGGGCGCCCGCGACCAGGGCGATCAGCACGTCGTTGACGGTGCCTCCGGCGACCTTCCGGATGCGGTTGACGTCGTCGAGGTCGAGCGCCAGGCCGGCGACCGCGCGGGTGCCGGTCTGCGCCGGGACGGCGGTCAGGGCCGCCGGGACCCCGAGGGGCAGTCCGGCGCGGGCCACGGAGGCGCCGATCTCCAGGGCCTGGCCGACGTCCTGGACCCGGGCGGCCAGCATGCCGGGGAGGTTGCGCAGGGCGGAGCCGGCGGCCGGCCGCGCTGCCGGGACCGGTCGCGCGGGACCCCGTACGGTCGGGCCCTCGTCGAAGAGCAGGGCCGCCAGCGCCAGGGCCCCGAGCCCGTCGGCGAGGGCGTGGTGGAACTTGAAGAGCACCGCGAACGAGCCCGGATCGGGCCCGGCCAGGACGTGCGCCTCCCAGGGCGGCCGGCCCCGGTCCAGCGGCCGCGCCATCAGGGGCCCGGCGGCGGCTCGCGGGTCGGGGGTGCGGACGAGGAACACGTGCCGGGCGGGATCGAAGTCCGCGTCGGGCGACCAGGCGGCGGCGCCGATGGGCAGCAGCACGTCGTGGATGCGGCGGCGCAGGCCGGGAACGGCCGCGCAGCGGGCGGTGAGCAGTGCGGCGGCGCGGACGGCGGGGTCGGGGCCGGGGTCGGGGTCGGCGCCGGGGCGTGCGCCGGGGCCCGCCTCGGGGTCGATGCCGGGAGTGTCCCGCGGGGCGGCTTCGAAGACCGCGAGGGCGCCGAGGTGCATGGGATGGGCGGCGGATTCGATCCGCCAGAAGGCGAGGTCGAGCGGTGACAGGTGCTCGGTGGCCACGTATTGCCTCTCGCGTGCGGTGGCAGAGGTGGAAGTCAACCCCTTACGGCCTCCTACGATCAAGTAGCCACCCTTTGGATACGCCTGTTGATCGATGGCGACCGACTGCTCGGCCCAGCGGAACGGCGGACCGGCCGCTGTCGGCGGCCGGGTGCAGACTGGCTGGAAACGGTACGCGGAGACCGGGACGACGAAGTCCGGAGGTGTCGGCCATGTCCGAGGTGATCCTGCTCGCGGGGACCCGCAAGGGCCTGTTCATCGGCCGCAGGCGGGGCGGCGGCGCCTGGGAGCTCGACGGTCCCCATTTCAACGCCCAGGCCGTCTACGCCGTCGCGGTCGACCGGCGGGGACCCGTGCCCCGGCTGCTCGTCGGCGCCGACAGCTCGCACTGGGGGCCGTCGGTGTTCACCTCGGACGACCTGGGGGCGAGCTGGCACGAGCCCGCCGCCCCCGCCGTGAAGTTCCCCAAGGACACCGGGGCCTCGCTGGAGCGGGTCTGGCAGCTGCATCCGGCCGGCCCCGAGGCGCCGGACGTGGTGTACGCGGGGACGGAGCCGGCCGCACTGTTCCGCTCGACGGACCGCGGGGAGTCCTTCGAGCTGGTCCGCCCGCTGTGGGAGCACCCGAGCCGGGGGAGCTGGGTGCCGGGAGGCGGCGGCGAGGGCCTGCACACGGTGGTGACGGACCCGGCCGACCCCGCCAGGGTGACGGTGGCGGTGTCCACGGCAGGGGTGTTCCGGACCCTGGACGGCGGTGCCCGCTGGACCCCGTCCAACGACGGCGTATCGGCGGTGTTCCTGCCGGATCCGCATCCGGAGTTCGGCCAGTGCGTGCACAAGATCGCCCAGGACGCCGGGGACCGGAAGCGGCTGTACCTGCAGAACCACTGGGGCGTGTACCGCAGTGACGACGCCGGGGCGCGGTGGACCGACATCGGCGCCGGCCTGCCCTCCGACTTCGGCTTCGCGGTGGCCGCACACCCGCACCGGCCGGACACCGCGTACGTCTTCCCGCTCAACGCCGACTCCGACCGGGTTCCGGCGGAGCACCGTTGCCGGGTGTTCCGTACGCGGGACGCGGGCGCGAGCTGGGAACCGCTCACGCGCGGGCTGCCGGCCGGGGACCACTACGGGACGGTGCTGCGGGACGCCCTGTGCACGGACGACGCGGACCCGGCGGGGGTCTACTTCGGCAACCGCAACGGCGAGTTGTACGCCAGCGGCGACGACGGGGACAGCTGGCAGCTGCTGGCCGGGCACTTGCCCGACGTCCTGTGCGTACGGGCGGCGGTCATCGCTCACTGAATCGGCCAGTAGAGTGACTGGCTGTGGCAGCACGACCGTTGAACGAGATCGTCGAGCCGGGCTGGGCCCGGGCTCTGGAGCCGGTGGCGGCGCAGATCGCCGCGATGGGCGACTTCCTGCGCGCCGAGATCGCCGCGGGCAGGACGTACCTGCCCGCCGGGGCGAACGTACTGCGCGCCTTCCAGCAGCCCTTCGACGAGGTGAAGGTGCTCATCGTCGGCCAGGACCCGTACCCCACCCCGGGGCACGCGGTGGGCCTGTCCTTCTCGGTGGCGCCCGACGTCAGTCCGTGGCCGCCCAGCCTCGACAACATCTTCCGCGAGCTGTACGCGGACCTCGGGGTGCCCCGGCCGGCGAACGGCGACCTGACCCCGTGGACGCGGCAGGGCGTGCTGCTGCTGAACCGTGCGCTGACCACCGCCCCGCGCAAGACCGGGGGTCACCGCGGCAAGGGCTGGGAAGCCGTCACCGAGCAGGCCATCCGGGCGCTGGCCGCGCGCGGGAAGCCCCTCGTATCGGTGCTGTGGGGCCGGGACGCCCGCAACCTGCGGCCGCTGCTCGGCGAGCTGCCGGCCGTGGAGTCCGTCCACCCCTCCCCCATGTCCGCCGCCAACGGGTTCTTCGGGTCGCGGCCGTTCAGCAGGACCAACGACCTGCTGGTCCGCCAGGGTGCCCAGCCGGTGGACTGGCGGCTTCCGGCCGCCGGTTGATCTCTCGCTTTGACCGCTCGGTTGATCTTTCTGTTGAACGGTATACGACATTCCACGGATAAATACGGACAGAAGCCGCCCGTTGAGGCCCTGCCCGAACACTCGGTTCCGATAAGCCAGTAGCATGCGGCGCCATGAGCTCCCCCACTGGGCCCGCGAATGGCCTGCCCGTACGAATGCCGCGACCCCGCCCTGCCGGACGGCACCGCCGACCCGAGCCCGCGGTGGCGCCCGAGGGCGCGCCCGCGCTGGTGCTCGCCGTGCCCGGTGCCCCTTCCGCCGCCTCTCGGGGGCTCGCGGAAGAGATCGTCAGCATCGGCCGCTCCGAGCTGCCGGGCCTGGACGCCCGCATCGGCTTCCTCGAGGGCGATGACACCGAGGGGTCCGAGTTCCCGGCCCTCTCCCGCGTGCTGACCTCGGTCGCGACCGAGCGCATCGCCCGCGCGGAGTTCGCCCGCGCCGCCGGCCACGAGGTACCCGCGCCGACCGGCCCGGACGCCGTGGTCGTCCCGCTGCTGGCCGGCCCCGACGCCGACCTGCTGCGCCGGATGCGCCAGGCCGTCATGGACTCCTCGGCCGCAGCCGAGCTGGCCGAGGTGCTCGGCCCGCACCCGCTGCTCGCCGAGGGCCTGCACGTGCGGCTCTCCGAGGCCGGACTGGCCCGCGCCGACCGCGCCCGGCTGTTCACGGTCACCACCGCCGCCGACGGCATCATCGTGGCCACCACCGGCGGCGAGGAGGCCGTCCAGGCCGCCGCGGTCACCGGCATGCTGCTGGCCGCGCGCCTCGCGGTGCCCGTCAAGGCCGCCGCCCTCGACCAGGAGGGCTCGGTGGCCGCGGTCGCCGAGCAGCTGCGCAGCGAGGGCTCGACGCAGCTCGCGCTCGCCCCCTACCTGATCGGCCCGGAGGCCGCCGAGGGGCTGCTGGACACGGCCTGCAAGGAGGCCGACTGCGCGGCCGCCGAGGTGCTCGGGGCCTACTCGGCGCTCGGCAAGCTGGTCGTCACCCAGTACTCCGCGGCGCTCGGCATCACCCAGGGCGCCGCTGCCCACTGATCCCGCACAGATCCGCTCGTACGAGGGCCCGTGCCCCGAGGGTTCAACCCCCGGGGTACGGGCCCTCGTCCGTGCGTACGCGGACGGCGGGCAGGGCGACGGCAGCGGGCAGCGGGCAGCGGATCAGGCGAAGACCACGCAGGTCGCGGCCGGCACCGCCACCGATCCGGCCCGGCGCGGCTGCCCGGTCAGGGGGTCGACGTCGAACCAGGTGACGTCCCCGGAGCGCTCGTTGGCCACGTACAGCCGGCGCCCCGTAGGGTCGGCGGCGAGGTCCCGCGGCCAACTGCCGCCACACTCCACGCCGCCCACCAGCCGCGGCTTCTCGGCCCCGTCGGCGAGCGAGAGCGTGGCGATCGCATCGGCGCCGCGCACGGCCGCCCACACGAAGCGGCCGTCGGGCGAGGCCACCACGGCCGACGGGTAGGCCCGTACGGCCCCTGGAGCGGCCGTGGACGCGACCGGAACCTCATCGATCGGTTCCAGTTGCCCGGAGCCGGCGTTCCAGCGGCAGACGGTCAGCTGCGGCTCCAGCTCGTGCAGGACGTAGACCACCTCGCCGCCCGGATGGAAGGCGAGGTGGCGCGGGCCCGTCCCGGCACGCAGCACGGTCTCGCCGTGCAGGCGCAGCGCCCCGGTGGCCGGGTCCGGCGCGCAGACCCGGACCGAATCGGTGCCGAGGTCCACGCTGAGCACCCAGCGGCCGCTCGGGTCGGGCAGCACCTGGTGGGCGTGCGGCCGTTCCTGGCGGCTCGCGTCGGGGCCGGAGCCCTCGTGCGCGAGGACCGAGGCGGGGCCGGAGAAGCCGCCGTCCGCGGCGAGCGGGAGGCTGCTGACGCTGCCGGAGGTGTAGTTGGCGGTCAGCAGCCGGCGCCCGGCCACGCTGAGGTGGGTCGGTCCGGAACCGCCGACGCGGACGGCGGGGCCGAGGGCGGTCAGGCCGTCGGGGGTGGGGCGGAAGGCGGCCGCCGCGCCCTGCTCCGTCTCGCTCACGGCGTAGAGCACCCGGGTGCCCCGGTCGAGGGCGAGGTACGAGGGGTCCGCGACCGCGTCGGTCGTGGAGAGGAGGTTCAGCGCACCGGTCGCCGGGTCCACGGCCGCGGTGGTGATGCCGCGGCCGCCCCCCGAGGTGAACGAGCCGATGTGGGCCCGCGGTCCGCCACTCCGGCCGCCCCCGTCGCTCCTGCCGTCCGCCCTGTCCACGCCTGCCGCGCCGTCCGTGCCCGCCGTGCCGTTCACCAGATCCGTACCGTCCGCGCCGCCCACGGGATGCCCCTCTCCACCGTTCCGGATCGATCCGTGCGGAGCCGACGGTAACAGAAGGTCTAGACCAGATCCCGCCCTTGGGCGCGTTCCTGCGCGCCCGGGTGGTGCACGTACGCCGTCGAGCTCGGCCGGTCGTCGTACGTGCGGTGGAAGACCGGGGTCGCGGAGCCCGAGATCGGCGGCACGATCCAGGACCAGTCGGCGCCCACCTCCCGCCCCTTGCGCTCCTCGCGCTCCATGTGGCTGAGGAAGCGCCGGGATTCGGTGTGGTGGTCCGCGATGGTGACCCCGGCCCGGTCGAAGGAGTGCAGTACGGCCCGGTTGAGCTCGACGAGCGCGCGGTCCTTCCACAGCGAGCGGTCGCTGGCGGTGTCGAGGCCCAGGCGCCGGGCGACGGCGGGGAGGAGGTTGTACCGGTCGGTGTCCGCGAGGTTGCGGGCGCCGATCTCGGTGCCCATGTACCAGCCGTTGAAGGGCGCGGCCGGATAGTGGATGCCGCCGATCTCCAGGCACATGTTGGAGATGGCGGGGACGGCGTGCCAGCGCAGCCCCCAGTGCGCCCACCCGGCGTCGTCGGGGTGCTCGATCGGGACTTCCAGGACGGCGTCCGCGGGGGTGTCGAACCAGCGGGGCTTGTCGTCGACGCCCTGGACCACCAGCGGCAGCAGGTCGAAGGGGGTGCCCGCGCCCCCGGTCCAGCCGAGGCCGAGCAGGGCACTGGTGAGCGGTGCGTTGCGGGCGTCGCCCACGGTGACGGAGTGGTGGTCGCCGTATCCGGCGTACCGGACGAGCTGCTCGCTCCAGATCAGCGGGCCGGGGCGGTTCGGGGCGTCCGGTGCGAAGACGGTGATGGTGGGTCTGACCCGGCCGCCGTTGGTCGCGTCGCGCAGGTGCTCGAAGCACTCGGCGGCTATGTCTTCGGCTTCGGTGAGCTCGCGGCGGTCGCGCACCCGCAGCGAGTTCCAGTACAGCCTGCCGATGCAGCGGTTACTGTTGCGCCAGGCGACACGGGCCCCGTGGACGAGCTCCTGCGGGGTGTGCCGGTAGCTTCCGGTGTCCGCGAGCTCGGCCCGCACGGCGGCGAGCCGGGCCCGCGGATCACCCGCCTGCGGATTCTCCCGGTGGAAGAGTCGGATGAACTCCTCGGCCGCTTCCCACACTTGGGCTGTGGTCGAGCGCTGTTGAAGTATTTCCATCCCGGGCGGTTACCCCCTGTCCGACCAGATCCACCCTGTACGTGCCGGATGAATGTGCTACCAACAACCACCCGTTGTACATGCCGCAGGTCAGCGGCATACGGCACGCACGTCCGGAACAACTCCACCGGGTGATCTTCGGGCCATTGCCCTGCGGAGCGGCCCTGACGGGGCGTAGGATCCGCCGCCATGGGGCCGTGACCTCGTGGATCTCGTGGATCAGGCCGCGGGGACGGATCAGGCGCCGACGGCGAGGGGCGCGCGCGGGTCGGTGCGCAGGGGGGTGTGGAGGGCCGCGAGGGCGTGCTCCAGGCCGTGCAGGTGCACGAGGGCCGGCTCTGCGGCGGCGGGCCGGGGATGGGCCGGAACAGCGCGTTCCGCCGCGGCCCGAGGGGCGGTCAGCGCCTCCACGGCGCTCTCCACCCGCCAGCACGCGGCGGCCAGCCGGGCGTCGTGCGAGGCCTGCGGGTCGGCGGCGACGGCCACCAGTCCGCGCACCTCGCGGGCGCAGTCGTCGAGCAGCCCGAGGACCTGCCGGGCCCGGGCCTTGCGGGCGCGCAGCGGGCTCAGCGGGTGGACGAGGGGCGCGAGGGCCATCCGTACGCGGGCCAGCAGCAGTTCGAGTTCGGCGGCGTGCGGGGCGGGGTCGGCGTCGGGGTCCCCGGCGAGGCGGTCGAGGGCGGCCGCCGTGGAGGCCCGTACGCAGTGCAGGGCGCGCTGGATCCAGGCGTCGTTGGCGGCGTGCGTGGTCACCGGGAGGACGAGCACCACGGCGAGGGCCGCGCCCAGCGCGCCGATCGCGGTCTCCTCGAAGCGCAGGAGCAGCAGGCCGGGGTGCAGGACGCCGAGGAGCCCGTAGAGCAGTCCGGCCATGACGGTGACGAAGAACATCATCCAGGAGTACGAGGGCGCCGCGGTGTAGAAGATCCCGAAGACGCAGACGGCGACCAGGGCGGCGGTCGGCGCGGGCGCCCCGTGCAGGGGTACGGCGATCAGCAGCCCGGCGGCGATGCCGACGACCGTCCCGAGGACCCGGCGGAACCCGCGGACGAGGGTCTCGCCGCGGGAGGCGGTGTTGACGAAGATCCACCAGGCGGTGCCGACGGCCCAGTACCAGCGGTCGTCGGAGAGCGCCTGGCCGATGCCGAGCGCGAGCGCGCAGGCGGCGGTGGCCTGGAAGGCCTGCCGCGTGGTCGGCCGGGCCAGGCCGGTGCCGGGCAGGCCGGGCGGCGCGGCGGGCGGCGGGGTGCGCCGCTCGATCGGCCAGAGGACGAACCGCACCGCTCCGGCGGAGAGCAGCGCCAGCCCGACGGCGGCGTACAGCTCGGGCAGCTGGCCGGGGACGGCGTGCAGGAACTGCGTGACGAAGAACATCATGAAGCCGAAGATCCCGAGGGCGTGCCCGCGCGGTCCCCAGCGGCGGGCGTAGACCCCGGCGAACACGACGGCGAGGAAGGCGGCGTCCCGGGCGAGCGGCGTCCCGTGCAGGGTGGTGGCCAGCGCGAGGACGGGGAATCCGGCGACGGGCAGCAGGGCGCTGGTCACGCGCTGGGCCCGCACGGTCGCGTCGAGCACGGTGAACAGGGTGAGCAGGGCCGCCAGTCCCCCGGTGATGGAGGCGGTGAGGGAGAGACCGCAGAGCTCGGCCACGGTGACGGCGAGCCCGACGCCGAGCACGGCCCGCAGCGAGTTCCTCAGTCTCAGGCGCCCCGGATCCGGAGCCACGAACATCCTCTTCACGGCGGTGTGCCGCCCCCCTTGCAGTGGTGCGCGCCGGTCCGGCGTCCGCCCGGGGGTGGTGGGCGGCAGGCGGGCACGGCGAAGGCACCGCGCTCCGGTCCGGCCTCGTTGCCGCCCGGCGCTGCGCGGCGCCGTAAGTACATGGATACGACACAGATAAGCATCCGAAGGCCCACTGGCTCAACACAGCTCCTCTTCACTGGGCCATTGGCCCAGTACCGGAGGGTATTTTTCGGCCATCTGCGGCCAACGGACCAGCGCCCGGTCAGGCGGGGCGGCGGGCGTGGCAGAAGAAGTGCTCCTCGGGCTCGGCCCCCTCGGGCCGGAACAGCGCGGTGTGGTGCTCCAGCACCTCCAGCCCGGCCGCGCCCAGCAGCCGCAGGTGCTCCGCCGGGGACAGGCTGCTGACGGTGACCTCGTGCCCCATCCACACGATGTCGAGACCGCTGATGTCCCCCGGCACGGTGGCCAGTACGAAGTACCCGCCGGGCGCCACCCACGAGGCCATCCGCTCCAGGGCAGCGGCGATCTCCCGCTGGTCCATCACGAGCAGCGGGAAGAAGGAGCACACCGCGTCGAAGGGGCCCTCGGCGGGCGCGTACGTCCGGACGTCGGCCTGCTCGAAGCGGGCCTGCGGGACCCGGGAGCGTGCGAGGTCGACCATGTGCGCCGAGACGTCGATGCCGGTCACCGCGCAGCCGGCGCGCGCGAGCGCCTCGGCGGCCGGCCGGCCCGTACCGCTGCCGACGTCCAGCACGCGGGCGCCGGGGGCGAGGCGGGCGGTCAGCCAGTCCAGTGCGGCGAGCTGTCCGGGGACGTGCCCGAACACCTCCTCGTACCGTGCGCCGACGTCGTCGAAGACCTCTGCCGCGGACGTGCCGCCCTTCATCGGCTCCCCCACCGTCACCCTCGATTCGTGTGCGCGGCCGTCCGGCCGGTCCGGACGCCGTGGAGGTTCTGCCCGGCCCCGCGGCCGGGAAACGGCGGGGTCCCCGCGCTCACCCCGGGGACCGGGCCGCGGCGCTGCCCGACGCGAGGGTCTGGAGGTCCGATGTCAGGGAGTCCAGCCAGGCCGTCGTGGCGAAGTACGCGAGCCCGGCATCGGGCGGCGCCGCGTCGGTGGGCGCGGGCAGGGTGTCGGGAAGGAGGGCTTCGGGGGTTTCGGGCGCTTCGTGGGCTTCGTGGGCTTCGTGGGCTTCGTGGGCTTCGTGGCCGACCGGCGGGCCGTGCCGGGTCTTGCGCGGGGCGTCGGCCGCTGCCGCCGCGCGGCGCAGTCCGGCCGCCACCCGGGCCGCGTACTCCCGCAGTCCCGCCGCCTCGCCGCGCGCGAGCGGGGTCCCGTCGGCGCTGCCCAGCACCCGCCCGCCGCCCCAGAGCACGTGGTGCCCGGTCATCACCGCGGCCTGCCAGTCGGCGCCGGGCCCGACGGGGCGCTGCGTCTCGCTCTGGTACTGGGCGTACGCCGACTCCGCCATCGTCAGCGTGATCCGGACCCGGTGCTCCTCGTCCCCGGTGGGTTCCGGGAGCCGCCCGGGCGCCGCGACGACGGCGGTGGTCGACTCGACGTCGTCGGCGCAGGCGCGCAGCAGCCCGGCCACCGCCCGGCGCAGTTCGTCGTGGGCCCCGCGCGGCCAGGCGAACAGCCCGCACACGATCCCGATCGCGCTGCCGATGAGCACGTCCAGGAAGCGGACCTCGGCCAGCTGCCAGGTGACCGGGGACAGCTGGGCGAAGACGATGGCGACGACCAGCGTGAACAGGGCCTGCGCCCAGCCCACGCCCCGTACGGGACCGAGGGTGAAGGTGAGCAGCATCAGCGGCGCGAGCACGATCGCGTACAGGGTCGTCTCCTCGCGGGCCAGTGCGAGCACCGTCCCGGCGGCGAGCGCGCCCACGCAGGTGCCGATCAGCGCACTGCGCACGGTCTCCCGGGTCTGCACGGCGGTGGTCCGGGTGAGGCTGATGACCGCGAGCATGGCCCAGAAGCCGTGCGGCAGGGAGTCGAGCCCGGCCACGGTGCGGGCCACGGCGAGGGCCACCGCGATCCGTACGGCGTTCTGGAAGTGCACGGAGCGCGGCCCCGTGTGCGCGGCGAGCCGGTGCCACCAGAGGCGGGGGGCGCTCTGCCGGACGTACCAGAACCGGTCCGCCGCGTCCGCGTCCGGGTGCGCCCCGCGCCCCTCCACGGCGATCTCCGCCGACGTGCGGAGCGCCACGGCGGCGTCCGCGACCTCCAGCAGCGCGGCCTGCCGGCGGCGGGACTCGGGCAGTTCGGCCGGGGTACGGGCGTTGCGGGCGCGCAGGCGCAGCAGTTCGGCCGAGTCCGTCGCGGGCGGGCGCCCGTCGCGGAGCAGGGTGGAGGTCCCGGTCGCCGACTCCCGGACGGCGCCGAGGAGGTCGAGCCCGGCCCGTCTCGGCTCCCGCCCGGCCGCCGGTGCCGGCAGGTTCCGCAACCGGGAGAGCAGGGTGCGCGCGGCCAGCCCGGTGTGCGCCATGGCCCGCTCGCGCAGGCCCGGCCCGGCGGGCCGTTCCGCCTCCGGGACGTGGGAGGGGCGCAGCGCCTCGGTTGCCGCCCGGGCCCGGTCGGCGGCCGGAGCGGCCAGTACGTGGGGCGGCTGCCCCAACGCGGCGGCGCACCGGGCCGCTTCGGCAGCGGCGCCCGCGGCCCGCTCCGCGTACGTCACCGGGCGGGGGTCGGGCAGGATCCAGGCCTCGGCGAGGATCAGCAGCAGGAGGCCGGTGAGGGTGCCGACCAGCCGCTCGCCGAGGGTGTGCGGGAGGTACGGCGGGAAGCTCGGCAGGATGTACAGCAGTTGGAGCCCGGGCGCGGCACCGGCCGGCCGGGGGCCGGCCGCCGCCGAGAAGGCCAGGCAGAAGCCGACGACCGCCATGCCGAGGACCGCGGTCCAGGTCCGTACGGCGAGGATGGTGCCCAGGGTCACCAGGAAGCAGACCACCGGGAGCAGCTTGACCATGACGGCGGCCCGCTGCCGTCCGGTGCCCGGGATCCGGGCGAGCCCGGCCAGGGAGACGGCGGAGAAGAGGGCATAGGTCGCGCCGACGGGCCGGTCGAATCCGTACAGGAACACGAAGAAGGCGCCGCAGGCGGCGAGCGTGGTCCGGACGGCCCGGCGTGCGGCCGCCGGCACCGGGCCGGTGCCCGTCCGGAGTTCCCGTTCGAGTTCCCCAAGGGCTCGCACGTTCTCAGAATCCCACGGGGACGGCCGCACGACCTGGGGACGCGGGACTCAGGGGTGGGTGTTCCAGCCCGCGATCACCGGGAGGCCGTGTTCGGTGGACAGGAAGCTGACCGTGCCGGTGCGCAGCAGGAAGAGCCGGCCGTCCTGCGGGGGCAGGCCCAGGTAGCGGGCGGTCAGGACGCGCAGGAAGTGGCCGTGGGCGACGAGGACGACATCGCCGCGGTCCTCGGCGAGGACCGCGGCCGCCCGGGCCAGGGCCCGGTCCGCGCGGGCGCCGACCTGTGCGGCGTCCTCGCCGGGGTGTTCGGCGTCGCCGGGCGGGACGCCGTCGGTCCACAGGGACCAGTGCGGCCGGGTCTGCTTGATCTCGGCCGTGGTGATGCCCTCGTAGCCGCCGTAGTCCCATTCGTACAGGTCGGGGTCGGTGACGCCGCCGCCGAGTCCGGCGAGTTCGGCCGTGGCGACCGCCCGGCGCAGCGGGCTGGTCAACACCTGGGCGAAGTGCCGGTCGCGGAAGTACGGGGCCAGCGAGATGGCCTCCTCGACGCCGGCGGCGGTCAGCGGGATGTCGGTCCGCCCGGTGTGGCGCCCGTTGGCGCTCCATGCCGTCTCACCGTGTCTCACCAGCAACAAGTCGCTCATTCTCCGGACCATAAACCCTCCGGCATGTCGGCGCCGGAGGATTCCGGCCGTTCCGGGGCGGGACGGCGCGTCCGGGTACGGGCTCGGGTACGGGCGGGGCACGGCTCGGGTACAGGCGCGGGCACGGCTCGGGTACGGGCGGGCGAAATCGATGCGCAAACGCTGCGAGTGGCTCGTTCCGTACGTGCTCGCGAGGCTCGGGGCATGGACGAGAGCGAGCGCGAGGAGTGCGTCGCGGCGGGTTTCGCGGCGGGCGACGAGCGGTGCATGGAGGCCGTCTACCGGCGCTGGCGGCCGCTGGTGCACTCGCTCGCCCACCGGTGCCTGGGCGACGAGCGGGAGGCCGAGGACGTCACCCAGCAGGTGTTCCTCGCCGCCTGGCACGGCCGGCGCCGCTACCGGCCCGGGCCCGGCGGGCTCGGCGCCTGGATCACCGGCATCACCCGCCACAAGGTGGCCGACGCCCTGGAGGCGCGGACCCGGCGGGCCCGGGCGGCCGCGGCCGCCGCTCGCGCCTCCCCTGGTGCGGCCGAGCGGCCCGGGGGGCCGGCGCGGCAGGAGGCGGAGCAGGTCCTGGACCGGGTGCTGGTCCTCGGGGAGTTGTCCAGGCTGCCCTCCGAGCAGCGGCGGGTGCTGCACCTCGCCTTCTACGCGGACCTGACCCAGACGCAGATCGCGGACCGCACGGGGCTCCCGCTGGGCACCGTCAAGAGCCATATGCGAAGGGCGCTCCACCGGCTGGGCCGGTCGCTGCCCGCGGCGGCGCGAGCGACTCGATGACCGCGAGGCCCGAGCGCAGCCCGTACAGCCGCTCGGTGCGCGGCGCCGGTGCGTCCGCGCCCCAGCCGGGGCCGGCGAGCAGCAGCGCCGGACGGGCCCGGGCTCCGCGCAGTCCCCACTCGATGCCCGCCACCGACCGGGCCAGGGCCGGGTCGGCGGTCGTACGGGACTGCGCCCACAGGACGACGGTCCGCGGGCCGGTGCGCCGTACGGCGTCGTGCAGGGCCCCGGCGGGCAGGGCGGCCCCGAACATCCGGGCGGGCACGCCCCGCTGGCCGAGCGCCGCGGTCAGGGCCTCGATGGGCAGGCTGTGCTGCTCGCCGGGGACGCAGGCGAGGAGCACCGGCGGGCTCCGGGGCGGCTCGGGCAGGGGCCGGATCCGGTGCAGCGCCGCGGAGATCTGCCAGGACAGCAGGTGTTCGACCTCCACGTAGCGCTCGCCGGCGGTGGCCCATTTGCGGCCCACGGCGTGCAGCGTCGGCGCGATGACCTCCTCCCAGGCCGTGACCAGGCCGTCCTCGGCCAAGGCCGCCTCCAGCAGTTCCGCCACGGTCGGCGCGTCCAGGCGTACGGCGGCCCGTGAGAGCCCGCGGCACTCCGGACGGACCGCGCCGAGCGGAAGGGCGTCGGGCCCGCCGGGAGCAGTCGACGGCGCCTTGGCGCGGCGCGCTCCGGGGGCGCCGCCGAGCGCGGCCCGGGCCGCCTCGGCCGGCGGCACCCCGTCGGCGGTGAGCCGGCACATCAGCTCCAGCCGGGCGATGTCCCCCGGGGTCCAGCGGCGGTGCCGGCCGGGCTCGCGGCGGGCCGGGCCGATCGCGTACCGGCGCTCCCAGGAGCGCAGCGTCGTCGGCGAGACCCCGAGGCGGCGGGCGACCGCCCCGGTGCTCAGTGCGGCGGCGGGCCGGGGCGGCGGTGGCGTCTGGGAGTGGGGCTGGGGCTGGCGTGGTGTCTGGGGCGGCGGTGGTGTCTGGGGCACGCGGTCCACCCGCTCACGATAGGGCTCCGGGGCGGCCGGTACCGCCGTTCACCGCGCTCCCCGTCCGCTGCGGAACCGGTCGAGCCCGTCGGCGAGTTCCACGATCCGGTCCGGGTAGGCGTACCGGGCCCGCTCGGGCGCGGGCAGCCGCCAGGGTTCGTGCACCCTCGGGGCGTCCAGCCCGGCGAGCTCCGGTACCCATCGGTGCACGAAGCGGCCCGCGGGATCGTAACGCAGGCCCTGGCGCACCGGGTTGAGGACCCGGTTGGGCCGGGTGTCGGTGCCCGTCCCGGCCACCCACTGCCAGTTGAGCTGGTTGTTGGCGAGGTCCCCGTCCACCAGGAGGTCCAGGAAGTGCCGGGCGCCGATCCGCCAGTCCACGTACAGGGTCTTGGTGAGGAAGCTGGCGGTGAGCAGCCGGCCCCGGTTGTGCATCCAGCCTTCGTGGCGGAGCTGGCGCATGGCCGCGTCGACCACCGGGTAGCCGGTGCGGCCCTCCTTCCACGCTTCGGTCTCCTCGTCGGCGGCGGCCCCGGTGCGCCAGTGGTCGTGGCGGTCGCGGTAGTCCCGTACGGCGGTCTCGGGGCGGGCGGCGAGCACTTGGTGGTGGAAGTCGCGCCAACAGATCTGCCGGACGAAGGCCTCGGCTCCGGGGTCGGCGGCGGGGCCGGCCGTGGCGCGGGCGCGGTGGACCGCCTCGGTGGGCGAGAGCGTGCCGAAGTGCAGGTGCGGGGAGATCCGGGAGGTGGCGTCGCCGGCCAGGTCGTCGTGGGAGTCCGCGTAGCGGGAGAGGCCCGCGCGCAGCCAGCGCCTGAGGAGGTCGCGGGCCTCGCGCTCGCCGCCGCGGGCGAGGCCCGGGGAGACCCCGGTGACGTCCGCGCGCCGCGGCAGCGGGTCGGAGCCGATGCCGTCGGGCACGCGGACGGAGCGCGGTGCGGGGGCGACGGCGCGGGGCGGCAGTTCGGACCAGCGGCGGAAGTACGGGGTGAACACGGCGAAGTGGTCGGAGCCGGCGGGGAGCACGGCCCCGGGGGCGGCGACCGTGACCACCGCCTCGTGCACGTAGAGCCGCACGCCCTCGGCTTCGAGGGCGGCGCGGAGCCGTTCCTCGCGGGCGTGGGCGTAACCGCTGACCCCGGCCGCCATGTGGACCTCGTCAGCGTCGCACTCCCGGACGAGGGCGCGGACTTCGGCGACGGCGTCGCCGGAGCGCAGCACCAGGCGGCCGCCGCGCTCGCGCAGTCCGGCGTCAAGGTCGGCCAGGCAGTCGGCGAGGAAGGCGAGCCGGTTGGGCGCGGCGAAGCCGGCCGCGTCCACGGCGCGGTCGCGGACGAAGAGCGGCACCACCCGGTCGCAGGAGGAGAGGGCCGCGCGCAGCGGCGGGTGGTCGTGCAGGCGCAGGTCGGAGGTGTACAGGACCACCGCGACGTTCATGGGTTCTCTCGCTCCGCGTCGGGACCGGGGGGACGGCTGTCGTCCGGTACTTCGGCGGACGGGGGCCGGCCGGATGCGGGCCCGTCGGATGCGGGCCCGTCGGACGGAGCGCCCCGGCTCGCGGCTGCCTCCTCGTCCAGGCGGCGCGCGGCGCGGGCGATGTTGCGGGCCATGCCGCCGAAGACGACGGCGTGGAACGGCGACACGCTCCACCAGTAGAGGTGGCCGAGCAGCCCGTGCGGGTGGAACAGGGCCCGCTGCCGGTACCGGGCGCCCCGGACCGCACCGCCCGGGTCCCGGCCCGGCGGCGCGGCCGGGTCCGCGTACATCTCCAGCCAGGCCAGCCCCGGCAGCCGCATCTCCGCGCGCAGCCTCAGCAGGCGGCCCGGTTCGATCTCCTCCACCCGCCAGAAGTCCAGGGAGTCGCCCACCCGCAGATGGGCCGCGTCGCGTCGGCCGCGCCGGATGCCGACACCGCCGACGAGCCGGTCGAGCCAGCCCCGTACGGCCCAGGCCAGGGGGAACGAGTACCAGCCGTTCTCCCCGCCGATGCCCTCCACCACCCGCCACAGCGCGGCGGGCGAGGCGTCGACCGCGCGTTCGCGCCGGTCGGCGTAGAGGCTGCCGCCCGCCCAGTCGGGGTCGGTCGGCAGCGGGTCGCTGGGCGCGCCGGGCAGGGAGGCGGAGGACCAGCGGGTGGTCACGTCCGCCTCGCGCACCCGTCGCAGGGCCAGGGACACGGCCCGGTCGATGCCGATGGGGGCGCCGGGCGGGTCGGGGACGTACCGCGCGATGTCGTGTTCCGCGCACACGACCTCGTGGCGCAGGGATTCGGCGAGCGGCCGGGCCAGGGCCGGCGGAACGGGCGTGACCAGGCCGATCCAGTGGCTGGACAGCCGTGGGGTCAGCATCGGCACGCGCAGGATGAGCCGGCGGGGCAGGGCGGCGACGGCGGCGTAGCGGCGCATCATCTGCTCGTACGTGAGCACGTCGGGGCCGCCGATGTCGAAGGCGCGGCTGACCTCGGGCGGCATGGCGGCGCTGCCGACGAGGTAGCGCAGGACGTCGCGGACGGCGATCGGCTGGACGCGCGTGCCGACCCAGCTGGGGGTGACCATGACGGGGAGCCGTTCGGTCAGGTAGCGCAGCATTTCGAAGGAGGCCGAGCCGGAGCCGATGATGACGGCGGCGCGCAGGACGGTGGTCGGCACTCCGGAGCCGAGGAGGATCTCGCCGACCTCGGCGCGGGAGCGCAGGTGCGGGGACAGGTCACGGACCGGGATCCCGGCCGGGGTGAGCCCGCCGAGATAGACGATGCGGCGGACGCCGGCCGCACGGGCCTGTTCCGCGAAGATGCGGGCGGCGGTGCGGTCGCGGTCCTCGAATCCGGATCCGGCGCCGAGGGCGTGGACGAGGTAGTAGGCGACGTCGATCCCGCTCAGGGCCGCCGCGACCGACTCGGCGTCGACGACGTCGCCGCGGACGACCTCGGTGTTCCCGGCCCACGGGTGGTCGCGCAGCTTCTCGGGGGACCGGGCCAGGCACCGGACGCGGTGTCCGGCGTCGAGGAGCTCGGGCACGAGGCGGCCCCCGATGTATCCGGTGGCCCCGGTGACCAGGCAGTGCAGACCGGTGGTGGCCTTCATCGCTCTCTCCGTTCCTCGTAGGTGTCCGACCGGCAGTCCCGTAAGGGATTCCCGCGGACCGGTGCCCGCGGATGCACCTCGGCCGCAGTCGACGGAAGGGCATCGCACTGGGCCATTGGTACAGTCGCGGCATGGCGGTGGACGAGCTCGACACCCGGATCCTGCGTCTGCTGATCGAACAGCCGCGCACCAGCGTGCGCGAGTACGCCCGGATCCTCGGGGTCGCGCGCGGCACCCTTCAGGCCCGGCTGGACCGGCTGGAACGCACCGGGGTGATCACCGGAACGGGTCCCTTCCTCTCCCCCGCCGCACTCGGGCATCCGGTGCTGGCGTTCGTGCACATCGAGGTCACCCAGGGGCACCTGGACGAGGTGGGCGAGGCCCTGGCCGCCGTGCCCGAGATCATCGAGGCCTTTTCGATCACCGGCGGCGGGGACCTGCTGACCCGCGTCGCGGCCCGGGACAACGCGCATCTGGAGGACGTGATCCAGCGGCTGATCCGGCTGCCGGGCGTGGTCCGCACCCGTACGGAGGTGGCGCTGCGCGAGCGCGTCGCGCACCGGCTGCTGCCGCTGGTGGAGTCCGTGGGACGGGCGGCGCGCACATCCTGACAGGATGGCCGGGAAAGGTATGCAACCGGCAGAACGGTCAGAGCGGATGATTTCCGTCATATTCGATCTCGATGGCACCCTCGTGGACAGCGAGCCGAACTACTACGAGTCCGGGCGCCGCACCCTGGCGCGGCACGGGGTCCCCGATTTCACCTGGGAGCAGCACGCGCGCTTCATCGGCATCGGCACCCTGGAGACGCTGGAGAGCCTCAGGGACCGGTACGGGATCCGGGCCCCGGTGGAGCAGCTGCTGGCCGAGCAGAACGCCGCCTACCTGGAGCTGGCCCGGACCGGGACCGAGTCCTTCCCCGAGATGCGGAAGTTCGTGGAGCGGCTGCACGCGGAGGGGGTCCCGATGGCGGTGGCGTCCGGGTCCTCGCGCGAGGCGATCGACGCCGTGCTGGCGGGGACGGGCCTGGACGCGCTGCTGACCACGGTGGTCTCCGCCGAGGAGGTCGAGCACGGCAAGCCCGCCCCCGACGTCTTCCTGGAGGCGGCCCGCCGCCTCGGCGCGGACCCCGCCGACTGCGTGGTCGTCGAGGACGCGGCGCCGGGGGCACGGGCCGCCCACGCGGCCGGCATGGCCTGCGTGGCGATCCCGTACGTGCCGGCCACCGCAGCCGACCCGGCGTTCGCGACGGCAGCCCTCCTCTTCCCCGCCGGCCAGCCGGAATTCACCGCGGACACGGCCTACGAGTGGCTCTGCGAGCACCCGGCCGCCTGAATCACCCGCCTGAATCACCCCCGCCGGAGTCACCCCCGGCCGGTCAGAGCTCCGGCGATCGCCCGGCCGGTCGGTGCCGCGGTCAGATAGGGGCGTACGTCGTGCGCCCGAGCCCCGTTGTGGATCGACAGGTCGCGCACCCGCTCCCCGAAGCTCGGCCCGAGCTCCTTGGCCAGCGCCACGAGGTCGCCCCGGTCGGCGATGTTGATCCACTGCCGCACGGGCGCGGGCCAGCGGCCCCGCCCCCGGGAGGGCTCCGGCCGGAGCCGGTCGAAGATCAGGTTCCGCACGCCGAGCGGGGATCCCAGGGTCACCAGTGACAGGCCCGGCCGGTCCGGGCTCGCGCACAGGGTCTCGTACGCGACGACCGTGCCGAGGGAGTGCGCGACGATCACCTCGGTCCGGTCGGTGAGGGCCGCGGCGAGGCGCCCCTGGATCTCGCCGCGCAGTGCGGGCTCGGTGAAGTACCGGCGGACCTGGCGGACCGCGCCGATCATCAGGCGTTCGCCGATCCCGGCGAAGAAGGCGGAGTGGCTGAGCGCGTCCAGGGCCCGCTGGACCAGGTGCGGGGTGCGCAGCCGCGTGCGGTCGCCCGGTCCGGAGACCCGGGTCTCCAGGGCTGCGGCCTGCTCCCACCACCGGAGCAGGAGTTCGCGCTCGATGCCGTCCTCGACGTCGCCCGCGTCGAGCTCGGGGGTACCGGGGCCGCGGTGGCCCTTCGGCCGGAAGAGGTCTCCGTAGAAGGCCATCGAGACCTCCTCGCGGGGGACGCCCGGATGCCCGGAGAGGGTGAGGCCGTCGGCGAGGGCGGGGCGCCACTCGGTGAGCAGCGTCTCGGGGCCCAGGACCTCCTGGGCGATGCCGTGGACGAGGACGATGCGGCTCACGGGCGGACCTCCGTCAGGCTGAGGGCGACGACGCCCATGTCGGTGGCGACGCAGACGCGTCCGGCGCGGTCGACGGTCAGCCCGTTGATGCCGCTGCCGATGTGGATCTCCGTCGTCCAGTGGCCTGGGCGGGCCATGTCCCACACCCGCATCAGACCGTGCTGGTCAGCGGCGATGAGCGTGGCGACCCCCCGGACGTCCATGACGCGGATGGCGGCGACCACGGAGGAGAACGGCGGCAGCTCAGTGCGCAGCCGCCACCTGCCCCGGTGGGTGTGGACGCGCAGGCTGCCGTCCCCCGATCCGGTGACGACGAGGTCCTCGCCCGCCACCCGGGCCAGTTCGAGCCCGGTGGCACCGAGCTCGTGGCCGCCGAGCGGCTCGGCGAGCGGGCGTCCCGTCTCCAGGTCCCAGAGCCGGACGGTCCCGTCGTAGGAGCAGCTGGCGACGGTGTGCGTCCCACCGACGAGAGCGGTCCGCAGCCCGACGATGTGGGAGGTGTGGCCGGTCATGGGGACGCCGAGCGGCGACTGGGTCCCCAGGTCCCAGGCGTGCAGGGCGAAGTCGGCGGAGACCGAGACCACGATCCGGCGCTCGCCCAGCACGTACGTTTCGGCCCGCAGCGAGGTACCGGGCCGTTTCACCAGCCGGCGGCGCGGCCGCAGGGTCCACACGTCGGTGTACAGCCAGCTGCTGCGGACCATCACGGTGTCCCCGCCCAGGCGGGCCGCGGTCACATGGCTGAGGGACAGTGTCTCGAACGTGAGCTGCGGCGCCACCTGCCGGCCGTCCGCCAGGTCGTGCACGCGGACGGCGCCGTCGAGCCCTCCCGTCACGACGAGGTCGCGGCCTTGCTCACCGGGGACGATGTCGGCGGACACCAGGGTCTGTTCCACTCCGCAGAGCGGCTCTCCGATCGGGTGCAGGGCGGCGAGGTCCCATACCCGCACGTCCAGGGAGCCCGCGGTGATGACGACGGGCACTCCGTCCGCATGGCCGAAGACCGGAGGGGTGTCGGCGCCGAGGGGGCCCCGCGAGCAGAAGACCTCCAGGGGCGGTCCGAACGGCTCCCCCGTCTCCACGGTCCAGATCCGCACCGCGTTGTCGAGCCCGCTGGTGGCGAGGACCGGCTCTCCCCCGATCTGCCCGAGGGCGCCCGCCACCACGAATCCGGTGTGACCACGGAAGGGTCCCGCCAGCAGCTTCCCGTCGGCCACGTCGTGGACGTGCACGTTGTTCCCCGCGAGCGAGGCCAGGACGACGGCGCGCGAGCGGTGGAAGGCCACCCCCACGATCCGGGCGGACAGGGTCAGGTCCATGACTTCGAAGTGGGCGGCGGGTCGCCGGGCGGCCGGGGCGGCCCCGTCACCTGTGAGCCGCCACAGGTAGGCGTGGCCCAGGGAGGTGGAGAGCACGATCTCCATCCCGCGCCCCGCCCGGCGCACGGCCAGCCGGCGGATGCCTCCCACGTGACCGGCCAGCGGGGAGCCCACGGGCGCGCCGGAGGCGGCGTCCCAGACCCGGGCCGTGCCGTCCTCGCTCCCGCTGACCACGACGGACCTGCCGTCCAGCTCACCGAAGGCCAGGCAGCGCACCGCGTTGGTGTGCCCGGTCAACACCAGGCTCGCGGCGGGACCGCGCAGCGGGTCCCACAGGCGGACGGTGGTGTCGGAACCGCCCGTGGCCACCCTCGGGCGGCCGTGGACCATCTCGCAGGCCACCGCCGCGACCTGCCCCGTGTGACCCTCCATCGGGGCGCCGAGCTGCTCACGGGTGTGCAGGTCCCAGACCCTGGCCGTGCCGTCCTCGCTCCCGGTGACGGCCAACGGCCGACCGGGCCCGGTACAGAAGGCGGTGGCGCAGACGGGCTGGGTGTGGTCCTCCGGCGGCTGGTCCGCCGTCAGGTCCCAGATCCGGGCGGTCCGGTCGTCGCCCACCGTGACGGCGAGCGCGGCCTCGCCGTGGTGGGCGAGCGCCGTCGCCCTGATGTCCTCCACGTGGCCGCGCAGCTGGTGGGCGAGCGGTTGCAGGGTGCGCAGGTCCCACACGCGGGCGCTGCGCGTGCCGCTCGTCAACGCCACCGGCCTGCCCCGGAGTACGCCGACCGAAGCCGAGAAGACCCCGCTGCGGGTGATGTGGACGTGTGCCATGACCGGCTCGCCGATCTGGCGGCGCTCGGCGAGGTCCCAGCGGCTGAGCATGCCCGCCTCGTCGCCGACCAGCGCCACGGTCCGGCCGTCCAGCTCCGTCGCGCACACCGCCGTGACCGCCATGGCGGGCCCGATCAGCGGGCTGCCGTCGAGGCGGGCGTCGCCGCCGTCGAGGATGCCGGAGAGGTCCCACACGTGAACGGCCTTGTCCTCGCCACCGGTGACGGCGATGGGGCGGCCGTCGAGCTCGCCCAGGTCCGCGGCGCGCACGGAGCGCCGGTGGGCGCTGAGATCGCGGCCGAGCTGGCGCCGTTCGACCAGGTCCCAGACCCGGGCGGTGCCGTCGGCGCTCGCGGTGAGCACCACCGGGTGCCCGCGCACGGTGCCGACCACGATGGACTCGACGCGGTTGGTGTGGCCCGTGAGCGGCGCACCGTACTCCTGGCCGGCGGAGAGGTCCCAGACGCGGACGACTCCGTCGTCGCCTCCCGTCAACGCCACCGTGTAGTCGCCCAGTTCGCCGATGGCGATCGCGCTCACCGCGATCCCGACCGGCAGCGGGTCCCCGATCTGGCGCTGCGCCTGGAGGTCCCAGACGAGGGCCGTACGGTCCACGCTCCCCGTGACGGCGATGGGGCGGCCGTCGAGGCGGCCCACCGCCACGCAGACCACCGTACGGGTGTGCCCGGCCAGCAGCCGGTGGACCCCGCTCGTCGACCACCAGGCCCAGCGCGCCGACCAGGGCCGGATGACGGCAAGCTCCTCGACCCGGTCGGCGAGCCGGTCCGCACCGCAGCGCCGGGCCGACAGCTGGAGGTCGGCGGCGCGTTCCCCGAGCGGCCGGTCAGCGGTGAGCCGGTGGGCCACCTGTTCGTAGGCGCCCCGGATCCGGCGGGCCCCGTCGCCCTCGATGGTGGCGAACGCGCGCAGCAGCGAAAGGGGTTCGCCGGCCAGCAGGAAGCCGGGGTCCTCGACCAGTTCGGCCAGCCGGCCCGCTTCGGCGGCGTGCGTGGCCAGGTGCTGGCGTACGTAGGCCACCGCGGCGAACCAGTCCGGGTGCCCCTCGGCCGCCCCGGGGACCAGCGACCTCAGGGCGTCCACCACCGACTGCTGGATCTCGGCGGGCGGCCGGTCGGCGGTGGCGCGCAGGTGCTCGGCCAGGGCCTTGTGGTAGAGCCGGTACACGGAGCGCCGGTCGTCGTCCACGACCTCCGCGATGTAGGCCTCGGCGACGTCGAGCAGCCAGCTGACGTCCTGTTCCTCGCACGGCACCCCGGAGATCACCGAACTCAGCGCGGTCCACACCCGACCGCGGGGCAGCCCCTTGCCCTCCGAGAAGGCCAGTGCCAGCAGCATCCGCCGGACCCGGGGCTCGTCGGGGCCGAAGCGGGCCAGGTAGTCGTCGAAGGCCTCGCCGACCTCGCTGGGCAGCGCCTCGGCCCAGCCCGGCTTCGTGATGTCGACGGCGGTCTCGTCGGAGCGCAGCGTACGGGCGGTGGTGCGCGCGTACAGGTAGACACCGGCGGCCTTGTCGGCCACGCCGCGCGCCACGGCCCGGGCCAGTTCGGGACGGCCGCGGTAGGGGGTGCGTACGTCGGCCTCCTCGGCGGCGAGCAGCACGCGGGCCACGTACCCGGTGACGTCCTCGCGCCCGGCGCGGTACTCCTCGTGGTCCAGGTCCAGGCAGACGAAGGTGGGTCCGAGCGGGGTGACGAGTTCGTGCCGGGTGCCGACGAGGAGGCGCACGCCCTGGATCTCCGACATCGGGCGCAGCAGCTCGCGGGTGATCCGGCGGGGCTCGCCGTGGCCCCCTGCGTCCGCGGCGGTGTCGGATCCGGCCTCGTCCACGGCGTCGACGACGATGATCAGCGGCGGTCCCTGGCGGCCCCGCCGGGTGAGTTCCTGGAGCAGGGCGGCCGCGCCATCGGCCTCGGTGCCGAGCGCGGCGGCGATCCGGTCCACGATCTCTTCGAGGCGTTTGTGACGGGCGTGCACGGCGGCGGTGACACAGCCCTCGGGGACGACGGTGCGCGGATCCCCGCCCGTGAGGTCCAGCCGGGCCCGGTACGCCGGGTCGGACAGGGCGACGATCCGGCCGAGGACGGCGGACTTGCCGCATCCCGGGCTGCCGGTGACGACCCGGCCCCGGCAGTCGCCGTCGGGGGCTGTCAGCCAGCCCACCAGCTCGGACAGCACGCTCACCCGGCCGCTGAAGTAGAGACCCTGCTCGGACTCGAACTCCACGCCGCGCGAGCGGGGGCCGAAGTGCTCGGTGAGGTCGCGGGCGACGACGCGGCGCTGGACCTCCAGGTCGGTGCCGAGCGGCGGTAACTCCTCGCGGTAGCCGGAGTTGGCGAGGAAGGGGGCGAGGCCGGTGACCAGGCCACTGGCCAGTTCGGCGCGCTGGCCGCGGCCGTCGGCCTCGAAGCGTTCGTTGACGGCCTTCACGAGCTCGGTCAGGTCGAGGTACTGCTGGCGCTGCCCGGTGCGTCCGGTGGTGGTCGTGATCGCGCCGCTGAGCGCGGCCACGAAGGCGCCGTCGTCGGCCACGTCCTTGCGGCGGGCCGAGGCGAGGAACCAGAGGCCGGCGGAGGCGTCGGCGGCCGCGCCCCGGTACACGATGGTCTGCAGCGCGACGGCGGAGGCGTCCGCGCTGCCCGCGCCGGCGGAACAGGTGTCGAGTACCAGCAGGAGGTGGCGCAGGCCGCCGTTGCAGAGGATGCGGACGAGGTCCTCGGTGGCCAGGGCCGTGGCGGCGAGGTCGGTCTCCTGCGAATCCCAGCAGAGCAGGTAGTGCCGGTCGCGCTCCTCGACGGCGCCGTGGCCCGCGAAGTAGACCACGACGACGTCCTCGCCGGTGAGCGCGGTGTCGGCGGACCAGTGGCGGAGCTTCTGGCGCAGCTGTTCGGCGCCGTCGTACTCACCGAGTCCCGCGAGGACGGGGGCGTAGCCGAAGGATCCGAAGAGCGCCGACATGTCGCGGATGTCGCACGGGACGGAGGCGAGTTGTTCCTCGGGGGGAAGGTGCAGGTACCTGCCGCTGCCCATGCCGATGAAGAATCGTCGCCCCACCCGGCCGCCCCCGCCGCTCGCCGCACTCGCCCCTGACGTCCCCCGACCTTAGCGAGCACTCCGCGCTCGCGCAGGGCCATCGGCCCGACGGGAAGATCCCGCCGGGTCCCCGAGTTGGTAGAACCGTGAACGATTTCATGCGGGATGCGGCGGACGTCGACGTGGTGGTCGTCGGGGGCGGTCAGGCGGGGCTGTCCAGTGCGTACCACCTGGCCCGGGCCGGGATCGGGTACGTGGTGCTCGACCACGCACCGCGTCCCGGCGGTGCGTGGCAGTTCCGCTGGCCCTCGCTGACGTACGGCAAGGTGCACGGGATGCACGCACTGCCCGGCATGGAGCTCACGGACGCCGACCCGCTGCGGCCGTCCTCGGCGGTGATCGGGGAGTACTTCACGGCGTACGAGGAGCGGTTCGGGCTGCACGTGCGGCGACCCGTACACGTCACGGCCGTACGGGACGGGGGCGGCGGGCGGCTGCGGGTGGAGTCCCCGGCCGGGGTCTGGACCGCTCGGGCGCTGGTCAACGCGACCGGGACCTGGGACCGGCCGTTCTGGCCGCGCTACCCGGGCCAGGAGACCTTCCGGGGCCGCCAGCTGCACACCGCGAACTATCCGGGGCCCCAGGAGTTCGCCGGGGCCCGGGTCGTCGTGGTGGGCGGCGGCACCTCGGCGGTGCAGCACCTGCTGGAGATCGCCGAGGTGGCCGCGGAGACCACCTGGGTGACCCGCCGGCCCCCGGTGTTCCGCGACGGGGGCTTCGGTGAGGCCGAGGGCCGGGCCGCGGTGGCCCTGGTCGACGAGCGGGTGCGCCAGGGGCTGCCGCCGCAGAGCGTGGTCAGCGTGACCGGGCTCCCGCTGACCGAGGCCGTCCGGGCCGGGCTGGCCTCGGGGGTGCTGGAGCGACGGCCGGTGTTCGACCGGATCACGGCGACGGGGGTCGCCTGGGCGGACGGGCGGCGGGTGGAGGCCGATGTGATCCTGTGGGCCACCGGCTTCCGGGCCGCCATCGAGCACCTGGCCCCGCTGCACCTGCGCGAGCCCGGTGGCGGGATCCGCGTCGAGGGCACGCGCGCGGTTCGTGACGAGCGGATCCACCTGGTCGGCTACGGCCCGTCGGCGTCGACGATCGGCGCCAACCGCGCCGGAGGCGCCGCGGTCCACGAGATACGCCGCCTGCTGGCCCGCGGCACGGACGGCACGGACCGTACGCGCGACACGGACGGCACCCTCGAACCGGCCGCCGTCCGTTGAGGCTCCCGGTTACCGGACGTCCTCGGGTGCCCCGACAACGCGGCGAGGTGCGGTGCCGGGCAGCGCGGGTCAGGCAAGATCCGGAAGGGACGGCCTAGCCGGCGCGGGAGCCCGCCCGGACGCGCCCGGCGGCGGCCTCGCGGGTTCCCGATCCGGTCTCCGGCGCCGTACTCGCACCGGCACCGGCACCGGCCCGGATCCGGTTGAACTCGGCGACGTGCTTCTTGTGCTCCTCGTACGTCGCCGAGAAGCGGGTGTCGCCCGGCTTCACGGTGACGAAGAACAGCCAGTCGCCGGGCGTCGGCGCGACGGCCGCGGCCATGGCCTCAAGACCCGGGCTGTCGATCGGCGTCGGCGGGAGCCCCTGGCGCTCGTAGGTGTTGAAGGGGCTGTCGATCCGCGTCTCGCTCAGCTTGGTGTCCACCGTGCTGCGGCCCAGCGCGTAGTTGATGGTGGAGTCCATCTGGAGCGGCATCGACCGCGCCAGCCGGTTGTGCACCACCCGGGCGACCTTGCCCCGGTCGCCGCGGGATTCGGCTTCCGCCTCGATGATGCTGGCGAGCGTGGCCGTCTGATACGGGGTCATGCCGTGCGCCTTGGAGCCGTCGGCGACGGCCCTGGTCGCCAGCTTCCGGTTGGCCGTGTCCACCATGTACGCGAGCAGGGCGGCCGGCGTGGACTTCGAGGTCACCGGATACGTCGCCGGGAACAGGAAACCCTCCGGATTGCCCTTCGCCTCCGCGGGCAGGGCCAGTCCGGCCGTGGGGACCGCCGCCTTCGTGGAGCCGGCCGGGAGCTTCAGCTCACGGTCGATCGCGGCGTACACCTGGGGTGCCCGCCAGCCCTCCGGGATGGTCAGCTGGCGCGGCTTCTCGGGGGCTCCCCCGCTCCGCAGCAGCGGGAGCAGAGCGGCCGCACCGATGGCGAGCAGCATGCCGAGGAAGAGCGCCAGACGGCCCCGGCGGGTGAGCCGGGAGCGACGCCGTGGCGGCTGGTACTCATGGCGCATGCGGGCACGCTAACCCGCGAAACGCCAGATTCCCGGCATAACGCCCGCATTGTGGTCATACGATCACACGTTTACCGGTGCGGGTTGCGCGACCTTCTCCGGCAGGAGCGCGGCTTCCCGGTCCCGGCGGACCAGGGCCGCGTACCGGCCGTCCGCCTCGAGCAGTTCCTCGTGCGTACCGCGCTCGGCGATGCGGCCCTTGTCCAGGACGACGATCTGGTCGGCGTCGCGGACGGTGGAGAGCCGGTGCGCGATGGTGATCGTGGTGCGGCCCTGGGACAGGTTGTCGATGGCCCGCTGCACGGCATGCTCGGTGCGGGTGTCGAGCGCGCTGGTGGCCTCGTCGAGGATGAGCACCGGCGGATCGCGCAGGATGGTGCGGGCGATGGCGAGGCGCTGCTTCTCGCCTCCGGAGAAGCGGTAGCCGCGCTCACCGACCAGGGTGTCGTACCCGTCGGGCAGGGACTCGATGTGCTCGTGGATCTGGGCCGCGCGGGCCGCCTCGGCTATCTCCTCGTCGGTCGCGTCCGGCTTGGCGAAGCGGAGGTTGTCGGCGACCGAGGCGTGGAAGAGGTAGGTCTCCTGGGAGACCACGCCGATGGAACGGGCCAGCGAGTCGAAGTCGAGATCGCGGACGTCCACCCCGTCGAGGGCGACCCGGCCGCCGGTCACGTCGTAGAGCCGGGGCACGAGGTAGCTCAGCGTGCTCTTGCCGGAGCCGGTCGGGCCGACCACGGCGAGCGAGCCGCCCGCCGGGACGGTGATGTCGATCCCCGTCAGCGTGGGCCCGTGCTTGGCGTCGTACGCGAAGTGCACGTCCTCCAGCCGGATCTCGCCCCGGGCCCGGTCCAGGCGTACCGCGTCCGCGCGCTCGGTGATGTCCACCGGCAGGTCGAGGTACTCGAAGATGCGGCCGAACAGGGCGAGCGAGGTCTGGATCTGCACGCCGGTCGACAACAGGCTCACGGCGGGCCGGAACAGGCCCTGCTGGAGCGTGACGAAGGCGACGAGGGTGCCGACCGAGAGCGAGGGGGCGCCCGACTGGAGGGCTATGCCGGCGGCCCAGTAGATGAGCGCGGGCATGGCGGCCATGACGATGCCGATGGTCGACATCCGCCAGCGCCCGGCCATGCTGGAGCGCACCTCGAGACCGACGAGCTTCTCGGACTCGTCGGAGAAGGACCGGGTCAGCGAGTCCGCGCGGCCCATGGTGCGGCCGAGCAGGATGCCGCTCACCGACAGCGACTCGGTGACCGTCGCGGCCATGGCGGCCATCTGCTTCTGCCGCTGCAGGGTGATCTTCTTGCGCTCGCGGCCCACGCGCCGGCTGATCCACACGAACAGGGGCAGCAGGAGCAGCGAGACGAGGGTGAGGCGCCAGTCGAGCGCGAGCATCGCGACGATGGAGGCGATCACGGCCGTCAGGTTGGAGACGAGCGAGGTCGCGGTGGAGGTGACGGTCGCCTGCATGCCGCCGATGTCGTTGGCTATGCGGGACTGCACCTCGCCGGTCCGGGTGCGGGTGAAGAAGGCCAGCGGCATCCGCTGGAGCTGGGCGTACACCGCGGTGCGCAGGTCGTGCATGACGCGCTGGCCGACGGTGGTGGAGATCAGGGTCTGGAGCACGCCGAAGACGCTGGTGACGACGGCGATGAGGATCATGCCGAACGCGAGCAGGCTCAGCAGCCCCGTGCGCCCCTGCGGGATGGCGACGTCCAGGATCTCCTTCAGCAGGAACGGCGAGGCCACCGCGACCAGGGAGGAGGCGCAGACGAGCAGCCCCACGACGGCGAGGCGGCCGCGGTAGGGACGGAACAGACCCACGATCCGGCGCAGCTCACGCGGCTGCTCCGCGGGGGCGGGGCGGGTGGGATCGAGGGCTTCTTTCGATGGGATCCATTTCGGCTCTTCGGGGCGCATGGGCCTCCTTCTGGCGAGACCTGACTGAGTACAAGACCTATGAGACTCGAATGAGCATAGCTCATTGTTACCTATACTCACAATGAATGGGGTCCTGGTACTGTTTCCCAGTATGAGGACCGCTTCCGAAACCGACAGCACGGACGGCGTGCTCGCCGAGCAGCTGCTGCGGCTGACCCGCCGCCTCCACCGGATCCAGAAGCACCACTTGGAACCGCTCGGCATCACCCCCGCCCAGAGCCGGCTGCTGCGCCTCGTCTCGCACTACGACGGCGACCGGCCGCCCCGGATGGCGGACCTCGCCGCCCGCCTGGAAGTCGTGCCCCGCGCCGTGACCACGCTGGTGGACGGCCTGGAGGCCGCCGAGTGCGTGCGCCGCGCCCCCGATCCGGCGAACCGGCGGGTCATAAGGATCGAGCTGACCGACACGGGCCGCGCCACGCTGCGCCGGCTGCGCAACGCGCGAACCGACGCGGCAGAGGAGATCCTGGCTCCGTTGACCGCCGAGCAGCGCGAGGTGCTCGGCGGCCTGCTGAACGCTCTGACGGACGCCCCGGCGGAGCACGGCTGCTGAGAGGGCCGCCCCGGGGGCCGGAGAGGGTTCCTCGGACCGGGCCGAACGAGTAGGCCGAACGAGTAGGCGAGGGGTCGCGCATGCCGCTGCTGGAACCGAAGCCCGGAGCCCTGCGGCCGCACGGCGTCGGCGGCCCCGCCCCCGACCGGGTCCCCGACCACCGCGCCGCCGGCACCCCGGAGCCGCTGCGCACCGAGCTGACGGAGCTGCTGGGCGCCGAGAAGGTGCTGTGGAAGGTCTCCGACCTGGTCCGCTACGCCTCCGACGCCTCGCCGTACCGCTTCGTGCCGCAGGTGGTGGTGGTCGCCGAGGACATCGACGACGTCTCCGCGGTCCTCTCCTACGCGCACGGACGCGGGCGCGAAGTCGTCTTCCGCGCCGCCGGGACCTCGCTGAACGGCCAGGCCCAGGGCGAGGACGTCCTGATCGACGTACGCCGCCACTGGGCCGGCGTCGAGGTGCTGGAGGAGGGCCGCCGCGCCCGGATCCGGCCCGGCACCACCGTGGCGCGGGCCAATGCCGCCCTCGCCCGGCACGGCCGCGTCCTCGGCCCCGATCCGGCGAGCGCCATCGCCTGCACGCTCGGCGGGGTCGTCGCCAACAACGCGTCCGGCATGACGGCGGGAACCACGAGGAACGCGTACCGCACCCTCGCCTCGCTCACCTTCGTGCTGCCCGGCGGGACCGTTGTGGACACCGCCGATCCACAGGCGGACGAGGAGCTGGCGCGCGCGGAACCGGCGCTGTGCCGCGGGCTGATGGAGATCAAGGGCGAGATCGAGGCCGACCCGGAGCTCGTCGCCCGTATCCGGGCCAAGTACGAGATCAAGAACACCACCGGCTACCGCCTCGACGCGTACCTGGACGGCGCCACCCCCGTCGAGATCCTGCGCGGCCTGATGGTCGGCTCGGAGGGCACGCTCGGCTTCATCGCCGAAGTCGTCTTCGACACCGTGCCGCTGGACCGCCACCTCACCAGCGCGCTGCTCTTCTTCCCCTCGCTGCCCGCCGCGGCGGCTGCCGTACCGCTGTTCAACGAGGCGGGCGCCCTCGCCGTGGAGGTCATGGACGGCAACACCCTGCGCGCCTCGGTCAGCGTCGAGGGCGTCCCCGCCGACTGGGCCGGACTGCCGAAGGACACCACCGCCCTGCTGGTGGAGTTCCGCGCCCCGGACGAGGCGGGCCGCGCGGAGTACGAACGCCGCGCCGCGGAGGTCCTCGCGCGCCTGGACCTGGTCGCTCCGGTGGCCTCGATCACCAACACGTTCACCCGCGACGCGAGGACGGTCAACGGGTACTGGAAGGCCCGCAAGGCCTTCGTCACCGCCGTCGGCGGAGCCCGCGCCGCCGGCACCACCCTGATCACCGAGGACTTCGCGGTGCCGCCCTCCCGGCTGGCCGAGGCCTGCGAGGCGCTCCTCTCGCTCCAGGCCGAGCACGGCTTCGACGCGGCCGTCGCCGGCCACGCGGCCCACGGCAACCTGCACTTCCTGCTCGCCTTCGACGCGGCGAAGCCCGCCGACGTCGAGCGGTACGCGGCGTTCATGGACGCCTTCTGCCGGCTGACGGTGGAGCGGTTCGACGGCTCGCTGAAGGCCGAGCACTCCACCGGCCGCAACATGGCCCCCTTCCTGGAACTGGAGTGGGGGCACAAGGCCACCGAGCTGATGTGGCGCACGAAGCGGGTCGTCGACCCGGACGGGCTGCTCGCCCCGCGCATCCTCCTCGACCGCGACCCGGCCGCCCATCTGCGCGGGCTGAAGACGATCCCGCGGGTGGAACGGGTGGCCGACCCGTGCATCGAGTGCGGCTTCTGCGAACCGACCTGCCCCAGCGAGGACCTGACCACGACGCCGCGCCAACGGATCGTGCTGCGCCGGGAGATGATGCGCCAGCAGCCGGGCTCCCGGGTGCTGGACGGACTCCTCGACGCCTACGGCTACGACGCCGTGGACACCTGCGCGGGCGACTCCACCTGCAAGCTGGCCTGCCCCGTGGGCATCGACACGGGCGCGCTCATGCGGGACTTCCGCCACCGCCGGCACGGCCCGCGCGAGGAGCGCGCCGCCGCGCTCGCCGCGCAGCGGTTCAAGGCCGTGGAGCGCTCCGCCCGGCTGGCCGTGGCCGCCGCCGACAAGCTGGTCGACCGGCTCGGCGCCGGGGTCGGCGACCGGCTGCTGGAGGCCGTCACCGGGGCCGCGCGCAAGGCCGTACGTCCCGACCTGGTTCCGCAGTGGCTGCCGCGGCTGCCCGGCGCCGCCGCCGGGAAGCTGCCCCGGACCGAGCGGGTGGGCGCGGCGGCCGTGTACTACCCGGCCTGCGTGAACCGGATCTTCGGCGGCCCGAAGGGCCGACCCGGCCCCTCGCTGCCCGAGGCCGTGGTGGCGGTGTCGGAGCGGGCCGGGAAGCCGGTGTGGATCCCCGGCGACGTCGCGGGCACCTGTTGCGCGACGATCTGGCACTCGAAGGGCTACGACGCCGGCAACCGGGTGATGGCCAACCGGATCGTGGAGGCCGCCTGGGGCTGGACCGCCGGCGGGCGGCTGCCGCTGGTGGTCGACGCCTCTTCCTGCACGCTGGGCATCGCGCACGAGGTGGTCCCCTACCTGACGGACGACAACCGGGCGCTGCACGCGGAGCTGACGGTCGTCGACTCCCTCGTGTGGGCGGCCGACGAGCTGCTCCCGCACCTGGAGATCCGGCGCACGGTGGGCTCGGCCGTGCTCCATCCGACCTGCTCGATGCACCACTTGGGCGACGTGGCGCAGTTGCGGGCGGTGGCCGAGGCCTGTGCGACGGAGGTGGTGGTTCCGGACGATGCGGGCTGCTGTGCCTTCGCGGGCGACCGGGGCATGCTGCATCCGGAGCTGACGGCATCGGCGACGGAGCGCGAGGCGGCGGAGGTGACCTCGCGCCCGTTCGACGCGCATCTGTCGGCGAACCGGATGTGCGAGGTGGGCATGGACCGGGCCACCGGCCGCAGTTACCACTCGGCGCTGCTGGAACTGGAGTGGGCGACTCGTCCTTGACCCGGCGGTCCGCGCTCGGACGCGCCGCACACCCCGCTGCGTAGGGCCTTGGCCAACGCAAAATCGATTGCCCGGAACCGGTCCGGAAGGCGAACCTTGCACGGTTTGGACCACTCGACCAGTCATGGGGCGTCATGCAGATCAGCGATCTTCCGTATCCGGATCCCGGAGTACCCGACGCCCGCTCCGGCCCGCGCTTCCTGGTGTGGCTGGGGCGCGGCCAACTCGGCGGACAGGTCAGGAGCCTGTGCTGGGGACTGGTGCACTTCTGCGGCATCGCCGGGCTGCCGTACGCGGTGGGTCTGGGCGTCGACGCGGTCGTCCGGCGTGACGGCACCCGGCTGCTGCTGGTCGGCGCGCTGCTGGCACTGATCGGCGTCGCCATCTCGGTCGGCGACGCGATGCTCCACCGGACCGCCGTCACCAACTGGATCACCGCCGCCGCGCGGGTGCAGCAGCTGCTCGCCCGCAAGACCGCCGAACTGGGCTCCGCCCTGACCCGGCGGGTCGCGGCGGGCGAGGTGGTCGCGGTCTCCACGGGCGACGTGGAGAAGATCGGCTGGTTCGTCGAGGCGGTCTCCCGCTTCCTCGCCGCTGCCTTCGCCGTCGTCGCCATCTGCGTCGGCCTGCTGTTCTACGCGCCCGCGATCGGTGTGGTCGTCGCGATCGGCGTCCCCGTGCTGGCCCTGTCCGTACTGCCGCTGCTGCCACGCGCCACCCGGCGCGCCGACGTCCAGCGCGAGAAGGCCGGCCAGGCCACCGAACTCGCCTCCGACACCGTCGCCGGCCTGCGGGTGCTGCGCGGCATCGGCGGCGAGGAGCTGTTCCTGGGCCGCTATCGCGAGGCCTCGCAGGAGGTCCGCAAGGCGGCCGTGCGCAGCGCCCGGATGTGGGCGCTGATCTCCGCGATCCAGGTGCTGCTCCCGGGCGCCCTGCTGATCACCGTGGTCTGGTACGGCTCCGTGCTGGTGCTGGACGGCCGGCTGGAGGTCGGTGAACTCGTCGCCGCCTTCAGCGCGGTGGCCACGATGCTCTACCCGCTGCGGCACTTCGAGGAGATCGCCATGGCGTACTCCTTCTCCCGGCCCTCCGCCGCGCGGGCGGCGCGGGTGCTGGCGCTGACGCGTACGGACGCCCCCGAGCCGCAGGCGCCGGACACCGGGTTCCCGCAGGCTCCGGCCCCGGGCGGGGACCTGTACGACCCCGCGACGGGACTGCTGGCCCCGGCAGGCCGGTTCACCGCCGTGGTGTGCGGGGATCCGGACCTGGCGGGCCGACTCGCCGAGCGCCTCGGCGGGCATCCGGCGGACGACGGCCCGGCTGCCGAGCGGGTCTCGGTGCTGTTGGGCGGGGTCGCCCTGGACGAGCTCGCGCTGGACACCGCGCGCACGCTGGTCCTCGTACAGGACAAGGATCCCGTGCTGCTGTCCGGGACGCTGCGCGAGCTGTTCGCCGTACCGGCGTCCGGAGCGGTCGAGCCGGGGGCGGCGCTGGCCGCCGCCCAGTGCGCGGACGTCCTGGACGCGCTGCTGCAGTCGGCGCCGGACGGGGTGGAGGACCCGATGGACGCGCGGATCACCGAGCGCGGCCGGTCCCTCTCCGGCGGGCAGCGCCAGCGGCTCGCGCTGGCCCGGTCCCTGGCCACCGACCCGGAGGTGCTGGTCCTGGACGAGCCGACCTCGGCGGTCGACTCGCACACCGAGGCACGGATCGCGGACGGGATCACCGCCCTGCGCGCCGGGCGCACGACGGTGGTACTGGCCTCCTCGCCCCTGCTCCTGGACCGCGCCGACCGGGTGGTCCTGATCCACGAGGGCGCGGTCGCGGCGACCGGTACGCACCGCGAACTGCTGCACGGCGAACCGCTCTACCGGGCGGTCGTCACCCGCGAGACCGACGAGGAGCAGCGGGTGGCCCGTATCGAACTGACCCGGCTGGAAGAAGACCGGCTGGAAAATGCACTGACAGAGATCGAGGAATCCGCATGATCGGCGTGGCACCGCCGCAATACGATCCGGCGGCCCCCGCATCGGCCGCCACCCTGCCCGTGGGCACGACGGCGACCGTACGGGGCTACGTGCGCGGCCTGTTCCGCCGCCACCGGCGGGCCTTCGTGGTGCTGGTGACGGTCAACGCGGCCGCGGTGACGGCCTCCATGGTCGGCCCGTACCTGCTGGGCCGCGTCGTGGACCAGCTGGCGGCGGGGGCGCGCGAGCTCCATCTGGGGCGTGTGGCCCTGCTGTTCGCGCTGGCCCTCGTCGCCCAGACCTTCTTCGTCCGGCTGGTCCGGCTGCGCGGCGCGATGCTCGGCGAGGAGATGCTGGCCGACCTTCGCGAGGACTTCCTGGTGCGGTCCGTGGGCCTTCCCCCGGGCGTGCTGGAGCGGGCCGGCACCGGTGACCTGCTGTCGCGGATCACCACCGACATCGACCGGCTGGCCAACGCGATGCGCGAGGCCGTGCCGCAGCTGGCCATCGGCGTGGTCTGGGTCGCACTGCTCTTCGGGGCGCTCACGGTGACCGCGCCTCCGCTGGCCCTGGCCGCGCTGGTGGCGCTGCCGGTGCTGGTGGTCGGCTGCCGCTGGTACTTCCGGCGGGCGCCGTCGGCGTACCGCTCGGAGGCGGCCGGCTACGCGGCGGTCGCGGCCGTGCTGACCGAGACGGTGGACGCCGGGCGCACGGTCGAGGCGCACCGCCTGGGGCCGGACCGGATCGCACTGTCGGAGCGGCGGATCAAGGAGTGGACGGCGTGGGAGCGGTACACGCTGTACCTGCGGACGGTCCTCTTCCCCGTCATCAACGTCACCTTCGTGACGATCCTCGGCTCCGTGCTGATGATCGGCGGCTACTGCGTGCTCCAGGGCTGGATGTCCGTGGGCCAGCTGACCACCGGCGCGCTGCTGGCGCAGATGATGGTCGATCCGATCGGCCTGATCCTGCGCTGGTACGACGAGCTGCAGGTCGCCCAGGTGTCGATCGCCCGCCTGGTGGGCGTACGGGAGATCGAGCCGGACGCGGGTGACGCGGGCGTCTCCCCGGCGGGGCGTGACGTGCGGGCCGACGAGGTGCGCTTCGGTTATCGGGAGGGCGTGGACGTGCTGCACCAGGTGTCCATGTCCGTGCCGCCGGGCACCCGGATGGCGCTGGTCGGCCCCTCGGGGGCGGGCAAGTCCACGCTGGGCCGGCTGCTGGCGGGCATCTACGCGCCGCGGACCGGCGAGGTCACCCTCGGCGGGGCGCAGCTGTCGCGGATGCCCGCGGAGCGGGTGCGCGAGCAGGTGGCGCTGGTCAACCAGGAGCACCACGTCTTCGTGGGCTCGCTGCGGGACAACCTGCGGCTGGCACGCACCGGGGCCGGTGACGCCGAGCTGTGGGCGGCGCTGGGCGCGGTGGACGCGGACGGCTGGGCCCGGGCGCTGGAGAGCGGCCTGGACACCGAGGTGGGCTCGGGCGGTGCGGCGCTGACCCCGGCGCAGGCGCAGCAGATCGCGCTGGCCCGGCTGGTGCTGGCCGACCCGCACACGCTGGTGCTGGACGAGGCCACCTCGCTGCTGGACCCGCGGGCCGCACGGCATCTGGAGCGTTCGCTGGCCCGGGTGCTCGACGGCCGTACGGTGATCGCGATCGCGCACCGGCTGCACACCGCGCACGACGCGGACGTGATCGCGGTGGTCGAGGGCGGCCGGATCAGCGAACTGGGCTCGCACGACGAGCTGGTCGCGGCGGACGGCGCGTACGCGGCGCTGTGGCGCTCCTGGCACGGCTGACCGGCCCGCGCCGCCCTCCGCACGAGGCCCCGGTCCCCCGCCGCCGCGCGGGGGCCGGGGCCTCAGCCGTGCCGGACGAACTCCGTGGCGGGTCCTAGATGAAGCCGAGGGCGGAGGCTCCGCCCATGCCTCCGAGCAGCATGAACACGGGCATGAGCACCTTGAGCTCGACCCAGCTGCCGGCCCGGAAGCGCATGCCCTTGGGCGGGCCGATGGGGTACCAGCGCTTCCCGGCGATCGGGAGGGGCCACAGGATGGGGCAGCCGGAGACGGTCAGCGCGTCGCCGATGTCGTGGACCAGGGCGCCGAGCAGGATCGGCAGGCCGAGCCAGAGGTATTCCTGGCCGGGGTCGGTGAACAGCCATCCGGAGCCGTTGCCGGGCTGGTCCAGGACGCCGGCCAGGATCCAGGCGCTGGTGGCGCCCAGCAGCCAGACCAGGACGTCGCTGGACATCCGGGCGGCCCGCCACAGCAGGCCCTCGACGGCCAGGACCAGGTGGACGAAGAGCAGGACGAGCACGCCCCAGCGGTCGGTGGTGACCGCCAGCGCGGAGGACCCGCCACCGATCAGGACGGCCCACAGCCAGGTGTGCGTCAGGGTGCGGTGGCCGCCGGTGCGGCGGGCGTCCTTCGGGGCGCGGGTGGCCTTGTAGACGGCGTAGGAGATCTTGTCGACCACCTCGCACAGCCCCTTGGAGAGCGGGCCGAAGGCGCGCGAGATCGTCGCCGACTTGTGGTCCAGGTCGGGGGCGAGGGCCGCGCCGGCACAGATGAGCGCGCCGACGACGAGGACCGGCCAGGGCATCGGGTGCCCGGCGGCCGCGGCCGCCGCTCCCACCCCCAGCCAGGCTGCCGCCCCGGACAGTGAGTGCGCCGGACCCATCATGGTCGTTCCCCGCCCCAGTCGTGTGGTGGTCGGGCCCTGTTGACGGTTTCGTTCGGGCCCGGTCAACGGCACAGCGTACCGGCGGTGATCTTCGATCCGTCCGCCGGTTCCCTTTTCCGGCGGGAAGCCAGGCAAGATGGGGGGTGTGACCCTCATTGATCAGCTCCCGCCGAACGCCGACCCCGACGCCCTCTTCGAGGCTTTCTCCTCGTGGGCGGAGGATCAGGGCATCACCCTGTACCCGGCTCAGGAGGAGGCACTGATCGAGGTCGTCTCCGGGGCGAACGTGATCTTGTCCACGCCGACCGGCTCCGGCAAGAGCCTCGTCGCGGCGGGCGCGCACTTCACCGCCCTCGCCCAGGACAAGGTGACCTTCTACACCGCCCCGATCAAGGCGCTGGTGTCGGAGAAGTTCTTCGACCTGTGCAAGCTCTTCGGCACCGAGAACGTCGGCATGCTGACCGGCGACGCCTCCGTGAACGCGGACGCCCCGGTGATCTGCTGCACCGCCGAGGTACTGGCGTCCATCGCCCTGCGCGACGGCAAGTACGCCGACATCGGCCAGGTCGTCATGGACGAGTTCCACTTCTATGCCGAGCCTGACCGCGGCTGGGCCTGGCAGATCCCCCTGCTGGAGCTCCCGCAGGCACAGTTCGTCCTGATGTCGGCGACGCTCGGCGACATGAAGCGGTTCGAGGAGGACCTGACCCGGCGCACCGGCCGGCCGACCTCGGTGGTCCGCTCCGCGACCCGGCCCGTGCCGCTGTCGTACGAGTACGTCACGACGCCGATCACCGACACGATCACCGAGCTGCTGGAGACCCGGCAGGCCCCGGTGTACATCGTGCACTTCACGCAGGCCCAGGCGGTCGAGCGGGCGCAGTCGCTGATGAGCATCAACATGTGCACCCGCGAGGAGAAGGACAAGATCGCCGATCTGATCGGCAACTTCCGCTTCACCACCAAGTTCGGCCAGAACCTCTCCCGCTACGTCCGGCACGGCATCGGCGTCCACCACGCCGGCATGCTGCCCAAGTACCGGCGTCTGGTCGAGAAGCTGGCCCAGGCCGGCCTGCTGAAGGTGATCTGCGGTACCGACACCCTCGGTGTCGGCGTCAACGTCCCCATCCGCACGGTGCTGTTCACCGCGCTCACCAAGTACGACGGCAACCGGGTCCGCACGCTGCGCGCCCGCGAGTTCCACCAGATCGCCGGCCGCGCGGGCCGGGCCGGCTTCGACACGGCCGGCTACGTGGTCGCCCAGGCGCCCGAGCACGTCATCGAGAACGAGAAGGCCCTCGCGAAGGCCGGTGACGACCCGAAGAAGCGCCGCAAGGTGGTGCGCAAGAAGGCTCCCGAGGGCTTCGTCGCCTGGTCGGACACCACCTTCGAGAAGCTCATCGCCGCCGACCCGGAGCCGCTCACCTCCCGGTTCAAGGTCACCAACATCATGCTGCTGTCGGTCATCGCCCGTCCGGGCGACGCCTTCCAGGCGATGCGCCACCTCCTGGAGGACAACCACGAGCCTCGCAAGGCGCAGCTGCGGCACATCCGCCGGGCCATCGCGATCTACCGCTCGCTGCTGGACGGAGGCGTCGTCGAGAAGCTCGACACCCCGGACGCGGAGGGCCGCACCATCCGGCTCACCGTCGACCTCCAGCAGGACTTCGCGCTCAACCAGCCGCTGTCCACCTTCGCGCTGGCCTCCTTCGAGCTGCTGGACCCGGACTCCCCCTCCTACGCGCTGGACATGGTCTCCGTGGTCGAGTCCACCCTGGACGACCCGCGCCAGATCCTGGCCGCGCAGCAGAACAAGGAGCGCGGCATCGCCGTGGGCGCGATGAAGGCCGACGGGATCGAGTACGAGGAGCGGATGGAGCGTCTGCAGGACGTCAGCTATCCCAAGCCGCTCGAAGAGCTCCTCTTCCACGCCTACGACGTGTACCGAAAGAGCCACCCGTGGGTCGGCGACCACCCGGTCTCCCCGAAGTCGATCATCCGCGACATGTACGAGCGCGCGATGACCTTCACCGAGTTCACCTCCTTCTACGAACTCGCCCGCACCGAGGGCATCGTGCTGCGCTACCTGGCGAGCGCGTACAAGGCGCTGGACCACACCATCCCCGACGACCTCAAGTCCGAGGACCTCCAGGACCTCATCGCCTGGCTGGGCGAGCTCGTCCGCCAGGTCGACTCCAGCCTGCTCGACGAGTGGGAGCAGCTGGCGAACCCGGAGGTGGAGACGGCGGAGCAGGCCCAGGAGAAGGCCGACCAGGTCAAGCCGGTCACGGCGAACGCCCGCGCCTTCCGCGTCCTGGTCCGCAACGCCATGTTCCGCCGGGTGGAGCTGGCCGCCCTGGACCACGTCGACCAGCTGGGCGAGCTGGACGCCGAGTCCGGCTGGGACGCCGACGCCTGGGGCGAGGCCATGGACGCGTACTGGGACGAGTACGACGACCTGGGAACCGGCCCCGACGCCCGCGGCCCGAAGCTGCTCCAGATCGAGGAGGACCCGGCGCACGGCCTGTGGCGCGTCCGCCAGACCTTCGCGGACCCGAACGGGGACCATGGCTGGGGCATCAGCGCCGAGGTCGACCTCGCGGCCTCCGACGAGGAAGGCCGTGCGATCATCCGGCTGACCTCGGTCGGTGAGCTCGGCGCGCTCTGACCTCCCCCTGGACTCCGTCCGGGGGGACCCCCACCCGCAAGCGACCGGCCCCGCCGACGCCGGTTTCCCACCGGCTCCGCCCAGACCCGACAGGGGAGAACCTCTGATGACGAATCCCGCCGAGAGACTCGTCGATCTGCTCGACCTGGAGCAGATCGAGGTCAACATCTTCCGCGGCGCCAGCCCGCAGGAATCCCTCCAGCGGGTCTTCGGCGGGCAGGTCGCCGGCCAGGCCCTGGTGGCTGCCGGCCGCACCACCGAGAGCGACCGCCCGGTCCACTCGCTGCACGCGTACTTCCTGCGCCCCGGCATCCCCGGGGTGCCGATCGTGTACCAGGTGGAGCGGGTGCGCGACGGGCGGTCCTTCACCACGCGGCGCGTCACCGCGGTCCAGCAGGGCAAGACGATCTTCAATCTCACCGCCTCCTTCCACCATCCGGAGGAGGGCAGCATCGAGCACCAGCTGCCTCCCCGACTCGACTTCCCCCACCCGGACGCGCTCCCGAAGGTCGCGGACGAGATCCGCGAACACCTGGGCGCGCTGCCCGAGGCGCTGGAGCGGATGGCCCGCCGCCAGCCGTTCGACATCCGGTACACCGACCGGCTCCGCTGGACTCCGGAGGAGCTCAAGGACGCCGATCCGCGCAGCGCGGTGTGGATGCGCGCCGTCGGCCCGCTGGGCGACGACCCGCTGGTGCACACCTGCGCCCTCACCTACGCCAGTGACATGACCCTCCTCGATGCCGTGCGCATCCCCGTGGAGCCCCTGTGGGGCATGCGCGGTTTCGACATGGCGTCCCTGGACCACGCCATGTGGTTCCACCGGCCGTTCCGCGCCGACGAGTGGTTCCTGTACGACCAGGAGTCGCCCATCGCGCACGGCGGCCGGGGCCTGGCCCGTGGCCGCATCTACGACCTGGAGGGCAGGCTGCTGGTCTCCGTGGTCCAGGAAGGCCTCTTCCGCCCGTACGCCGAGAACGCGGCCAAGCCGCCCGTGTCACCCCAGTAGCCCACCGCCTTCCGGCAGTCCGCAGGACTCCGCCGGTCCGGCAGCCCGTCCCGTCCACGAAGAGCTGAGCGCGCCCCATGCCCACCCCGGCCCTCCCCTGCCCCTGCGGGCTGCCCGCCGCCTACCCGGAGTGCTGCGGCCGCTTCCACTCCGGTGCGCAGCAGGCGCCCACCGCCGAGCTCCTGATGCGCTCCCGGTTCAGCGCGTTCGCCGTCGGCAACACCGCCTACCTGCTGCGCTCCTGGCATCCGAGCACCCGGCCCAGCCGGCTCGACCTGGACCCCGGCCAGCGCTGGGAGCGCCTGGAGATCCTCGCCACCGAGCGCGGCGGGATGTTCGAGACGGAGGGTTCGGTGGAGTTCCGGGCGCACTACCGCGAGGGCCGGCACGCCGGTTCCCTGCACGAGCACAGCGCCTTCACCCGGGAGGCCGGGGCCTGGGTCTACGTCGGCCCCCTGTCCCCCGTCGACTTCGACTGACCGCGGGCCCCGGTCAGCGCGAAGTCCAGGCTGGTGCGGTACCAGTGGACCTCGTCCGGCGGCTGCGCCCGCAGCAGCCGGAGGGCCACGGCCGCCGCGGCCGGGATCTGCGGGTGTCCGTACGGCGGGGGCGGGGCGAGCGCGGCCAGCACGAGCCGCTCCGCGGGATCGGGCACGGCCTCCCGCAGTTCCTCCTCCGGGAGGACGGAGGCGAGCACGGCGGCCCGCTCCCAGGGGTCGGCGGTTCGTCTCAGCAGCAGCCCCACATGCCGTCCGCGCCACTTCCGCGGCCGCAGATCCGCCTTGGCGGCCAGCAGCTCCCGGTCGGCCGGGGGCGCGCTCCCGCGCAGCATCCCCGGCTCCCGGTCGGCGAACTCCCGTAGCTCCGCGACCAGATAGAGCCACACCACCACCCGGTAACGGTTGATCCGGTAGCCGACCGGGGTGATGTGCCCGCAGCGCGCGAGCCGGGTGAACCGGCCCGGACTGACACCCAGCACCACGCCGGCGGCCTCGGCTCCGGCCACGGTCTCGACGCGCTCGCGCAATGCGTCCGGAAACCCTTCGGCCGACCGGATCCGCTCCAGCTCGGCCCGCGTGTAGCGCGCGGCCCCGCCCAGCGCCGGCGGCCCGGCCCGTACGATGCCCAGCTGGACGGCCCGCGCGAACTCGGTCCGGGTCAGCCTCAGTTCACCGGCCGCCCGGGCTCCGCCCACCGCCGCATCCGGCAGTAAGTCCGCCCGTACCACCCCCGAGGGCAGGACCGCCCGTACCACCGGCAGGGCCCACCCCCGCACCTCCGACAAGACCTGCGTCGCGCCCTCCATGACGGCCTCCCCCACACGAGATGATTACTCTGCGTGAAGACCGTAACCCAGTGCTACGACACCCCGCGAGGCCTGTGGATAACTCCAGGAACCCACCCCGGCACCCTGGCAACCTGACGATCCACCGGTCGGCCGGTCCGCCGGTCCGCCGGTCCGCCAACCCGGAAGGCTCAGCCCCCGGTGACCCGCCGCTCCGCCACTCCCAGGTGCTCCCCCACCCGGTTGACCAGCAGCGTCATCTCGTACGCGACCTGGCCGATGTCGGCCTCGGCGGCGCTCAGCACGCACAGCGAACTCCCCGCACCCGCCGCCATGACGAACAGGGCGCCGTCGTCGTACTCGACCATCGTCTGCCGTACCTCGCCCGCCCGGAAATGCCGGCCCGACCCCTTGGCCAGACTCTGCAACCCCGCCGCCACCGCCGCCAGATGCTCCGCGTCCTCCCGGGCCAGACCCGCGCTCGCGCCCGTCACCAGGCCGTCGTTGGAGAGCACCACCGCATGCCTGACCTGCTGGACCCTGCGCGTCAGATCGTCGAGCAGCCAGTCGAGTTGCTTGTCCAGTGCCATTTCGAGCCCCTCCCCGTTGACGCCGCCGGCATGGCCGCGCCCCACCCCTCGTAGTAAATGCCGCCAGCCTTCCCCACCAGTGCCTTTCGGGCAAGGAGGATGTCCCCATGGCGAAGAAGATGACTCAAGAGGAATGGCGGGCATTCGTCTCGCACGGGACCCGCACCGGCAAGCTGTCCACCGTCCGCGAGGACGGCAGCCCACACGTCGCACCCGTCTGGTTCGTCCTCGACGGAGATGCCTTCGTGTTCAACACCGGCAAGGACACGGTGAAGGGGCGCAACCTGGTGCGCGACGGCCGGGTCGCGCTCTGCGTGGACGACGACCGTCCGCCGTACTCCTACGTCGTCCTCCAGGGGCGCGCCGAGATCGGCGAGGACCTGGACGAGATGCTCCCCTGGGCGACGCGTATCGCCGCCCGCTACATGGGTGAGGAACGCGCCGGGGCCTACGGCCGCCGCAATGCCGTCCCCGGCGAACTCCTCGTCCGCGTCCCCATCGACAAGGTGATCTCCGTCGACGGCATCACCCACTGACGCGCGCACCCCCTCCCCCGCCGCCGGCCCGCCCCTCACACGGAATCGGCCTGCGGTTCCACCGAGTCCAGCAGCCGGGCGGTGTGCACCCGCCCGGCGTACTCGACCAGCCTGATCAGCACTTCCTTCCCCGAGTCCTTGTCCCGCGCGTCACACAGCACCACCGGAGTCCCCGTCTCCAGGTCCAGTGCACGCGCCACCTCGTGCGCCCCGTACCGCCGCGCGTCCGTGAAGCAGTTGACGGCCACCACGAACGGGATGCGCCGGTGCTCGAAGTAGTCCACCGCCGGGAAGCAGTCCTCCAGCCGGCGCGTGTCCGCGAGCACCACCGCGCCGAGCGCCCCCTGGGACAGTTCGTCCCACAGGAACCAGAACCGGTCCTGCCCCGGCGTCCCGAACAGGTAGAGCGACAGCCCGGACCGGATGGTGATCCGCCCGAAGTCCATGGCCACGGTCGTGGTCGTCTTCTGGGCGACCCCGCCCGTGTCGTCGACCAGTTCGCCCGCCTCGCTGAGGAGTTCCTCCGTCCGCAGCGGCCGGATCTCGCTCACCGCGCCGACCAGCGTCGTCTTGCCGACCCCGAACCCGCCCGCCACGAGTATCTTCAGCGCGAGCGCCGCCAGTTCCCCGTCGGCCTCGGGGTCCGCACCCGGATCGAGGTCCGTCTCCGGGTCGGGCGCCGAGCCCCGTCCGCCGGTTCCGTCGTGGTGTTGTCCCATCACAGCGCTCGCAATCCCTCGATGACTTCACGCAGAATCCGCTCGTCCGGCAGACGGGCCGGTGGCACCGGCCGGCTCACCTTGACGTGCCCGCCCTCCAACAGGTCCCCGAGCAGCACCCGCACCACGCCCACCGGCAGGTCCGCGTCCGCGGCGAGCTCCGCCACCGACTGCGTCTCTGACCGGCAGAGCCCGAGCAGCGCCCGGTGTTCGGGGCCGAGCAGCGACTCGGCCGCCGCGTCCCCGCCCTCGCCGTCCACGACCACCAGCGCGATCAGGTCGAACCGGACCCCGTGGGGTCCCGGCTTCGTACGCCCGCCCGTCATGGCGTACGGACGGACGAGCGGGCCCGCGTCGGCGTCGTACCACTGGCCGTTCATGTACCGGACCGCCGCTCTCAGCCCGCGGCCGGCGGCCGCGCAGCGAACCGGGGCGGGGTGTACAGGTGCTCCCCGACCCGCTTCACGAGCCGGGCCATCTCGTACGCGATCAGCCCGATGTCGGCGCTCCCCGCGCTCAGCACGGCCAGACAGGAGCCGTCCCCGGCGGCCGCGACGAAGAGGAACCCCTCGTCCATCTCCACCATCGTCTGGCGCACGCCCCCGGCGTGGAAGTGCCGGCCCGCGCCCTTCGCGAGACTGTGGAAGCCGGAGGCAACGGCGGCCAGGTGCTCGGCGTCCTCCCGGCTGAGCGCGCTGGACGCGCCCACCGCCAGACCATCGTTGGACAGGACCACGGCGTGCCGGACCTCGCGGACCCGGACCACCAGATCGTCCAGCAGCCAGTCCAGTTCGCCTGACCTGCGGATTCCGTCGGGATTGAATCTCTGGTGCTCGATCATCACACTTCTCCTTCGCTGCCTGCGTGGGCGCCGCTCTCGTGGGGGCCGGTCTCCTGGGCGCCGCGGACCCAGCCGGCCCGGTAGGACGCCATCCGGTCCCGCGCCTCTTCCGGGCTGCGTCCGGGCGGGTCCTCGGGCAGGCCCACCCCGGCCGGGGCCTTCGGGACGGGGGCCTCGCGCAGCTGCGGCACCAGGCTGGCCTGGCGTACGCGGCGCGGCAGTTCGGTGACCGCCGCGCCCGCGGGACCCCGCGCCCGCAGGGGGGCCACCGGCGCCGGGTGCGGCTGCTCCTCCCGTACGGGGCTCCGCTCCGGCGCCGGGATGCCGCGCGGTTCCTCCCGTACCGCCGAACGGCGCGCGTCCTCCCGTACGACGGTCATCGCGGGCGGCGTCGGCGCCGGCGCCGGCTCCGGCTCCCGCGGTTCCACCGGGGGCTCGAAGAGCTCCTCCGGAGCCGGGGCCGGGGCCGGAGCCGGGGCCGGGGCCGGAGCCGGGGCCGGAGCCGGGTTCGGGGCCTTCGCCGGCATGGAGCCGGTCTCGATCGCACCCTGGAGCAGGGAGTTCGGCAGGAGCACCACGGCGGTCGTGCCCCCGTACGGCGACGTGCGCAGGTGCACCCGCACACCGTGGCGGGCCGAGAGCCGGCTGACGACGAAGAGGCCGAGGCGGTCGCTGTCGAAGAGGTCGAGGGCCTCGGACTGCTCGATGCGCCGGTTGGCCTCGTGGAGGGACTCGCGGCCCATGCCGAGTCCGCGGTCCTCGACCTCCAGGACGTATCCGGCGCCGACGGGCTCGCCGCTGACGCGGACCTTGGTGTGGGGCGGGGAGAACTGGGTGGCGTTCTCGATGAGTTCGGCGAGCAGGTGCGTGAGGTCGGCGACCGCGCCGCCGAGTACGGCGGCCTCGGCCAGCCGGCTGACCTCGACGCGCGGATAGTCCTCGATCTCGGAGACTGCGGCCCGTACGACGTTCGTCAGCGGGACCGGCATCCGCCAGGCCCGCCCCGGGGCGGCCCCGGACAGGATGATCAGGCTCTCGGCGTGCCGGCGCATCCGTGTCGTGAGGTGGTCGAGGCGGAAGAGGTCGCCGAGTTCGCCGGGGTCGTCGGCGCGCCGCTCCATCGAGTCGAGCAGGGTGAGCTGCTTGTGCACCAGGACCTGGCTGCGGCGGGCGAGGTTGACGAAGACGCCGCTCACGCCGCTGGCGAGCTCGGCACGCTCGACGGCGGCACTGAGGGCCGCCCGGTGGACGGTGGCGAGGGCCTCGCCGACCTGGGTGATCTCGTCGTCGGCGGGCGGCGGTGGCGGGGTCTCGGCCTCGACGTCGATGTCCCGGCCGGCCCGCAGCCGGTCCATGGCGTGCGGGAGCTTGCGGTGGGCGATCTCCAGGGCGGTGTTGCGCAGCGAGACGAGCTCCACGACGAGGGCCCGGCCGATGCGCACCGAGATGACGAGGGAGGCGGCGACCGCGGCGAGGCCCAGCAGGACGGCGGCTCCGGCCGGGCTGAGGCCGCCCTGCGCGAGGGGGTCGGTGCGGTCGACGGCTCCGGCGTGTGCGGCGGCGCCGATCTCGCGCATCGAGGTGCTGATGCCCGTGTAGGCGGCGTCCCAGCCGGCGGGTGCGCCGCGGGCCGTGTCTTTGGCCGGTCCGGTGGCGGACCCAGTGGCGGATCCGGCGGCGGATCCGGCGGGGGATCCAGTGGCCGCCCCGGCCGCTAGCACCCGGTCCTCGGCAGCGGTCAGCTCGGCGTAGGCGGCGCTCTTCGCGACGGACTGCCAGGCGGCCTGCTGGGCGGCCGGCAGGTCGTCGGCGCTGCCCGCGGTGAGGGTACGGCGGGTCTCGATGACGCCGGTGAGGCGCCGAAGCGTTTCGGCGGTGCGCGGTCCGGGCGCGGCGATCAGCGCGTCCTCGCGGGAGAGGAGCTCCCCGGCGCGGTCGAATTCGAGCAGGACGCGTGCATCGGGGCCGAGTTCGGCCTCCGCGCCGCCGGTGAGGGAGCCGTCGACGGCGAGGGCGCTGTCGACCACGCGCGTGTAGGTCTCGTACGCCGCGTCCTGGGTCGCCCGCCGGTCCGTGACGTCCTTGCGGGTGGCGCCGAGTCCCTCCGCCGCGGCCACGAAGGCGCCGACGCGGACCACGACGTCGCTGCGGTGGTCCCCGGACTCGGCGACGGTGTGCCGGTCGCCGAGCCGGAGCCGCCGGACGGCGGCGTCGGTGCGCCGCGCCTGCTGTTCGAGCGCGGAGCCTTGGTCGGAGGCGGGGTCGGCCAGATAGCGGACGGCGGCGCGCCGTTCGGCCTGGAGCTCGGTGACGGCGGCCGCGACGGGGGTGCGTATCTGCTCGTCGACCCGCTGGGCGCGGGTGAGCCGGGCGATGTCCTGGGCGGTGCTGACGGTCGCGAAGCCCCAGAGGGCGAGGAGCGAGACGACCGGGACCATCAGGAGGGACACGATCTTCGCGCGGACGGAGGCGGGGCGCAGCCTCGGCCGCAGCCCCGGCCGGCGGGTCCCGCCGTCGGCGGCGGCCGCCGTCGCCGGGCCGGGTCCGCCGGGCCGCCCCTCCTCCGGCGCCGCCGGTTCCTCGGCGGGCGGTCCGGCGTGCGCCCGGCGGCCGCGCGCCGGGGGCGCGGGCAGCTGCGGCGCCGCTGCCGGTGGTCTGCGGGGTGTGCGCATGGGCTCCTCGTTCCGGGTGCGGTCCAGCGGGGTGGTTCGGGACAGGTCGGCGGATCCGCGAGTCGATGGATCGGTAGATCGGCAGATCGGCAGATCGACGGGCCGGCGGATCAGCGGGCCGCAGCGGGCGGCACCGCGGACGCCGCCGGAGCCGGTGCCGGGGCGGGTGCCGATGCGGATGCCTGCCCGGCCAGGTGGCGGGCGGCCCACGCGGAGGCGGCGCGCTCGTCGGCGGTCGGGGAGAGCGCGACGAACGCGGAGGTGATGAACAGGTACGAGCCGAGCCCGACGGCGAGCGGGAAGATGAACTGCATCGCGGTGGCGCCGGGCAGGGCCTGGTCCGAGGGGACGACGTGGACGGCGACCGCCAGCATCCCGGTGTAGTGCATGCTGCTGACGGCTGCGCCCATGACGAGCGAGGCGACGGCCACGGCGACCGGTGCCTTGATGTTCAGCGCGGCCCACAGCGCGGCGGTGGCCGCGACGACGGCGATGGCGACCGAGAGCCCGACCGTGAGCGGGTCGTACGAGATGCTGCCGTGCAAGCGCAGGGCGGCCATCCCGAGGTAGTGCATGCTGGCGACGCCCAGGCCGGTCGTGAGGCCGCCGAGGACCAGGGCGCGGCCGCGGGCCCTGCCGTAGCCGACGGCGAACACCCCGGCGCCGACGACGAGCACGGCGACGAGGAGGCTGAGCATGGTCAGCGGCACGTTGTAGTGGATCTCGGTACCGGTGACGTTGAAGCCGAGCATCGCGACGAAGTGCATCGTCCAGATGCCGGTGCCGATGGCGGAGGCCGCGGTGAGGAGCCAGTTGCGGCGGGAGGATCCGGTCGTCGCGGCGAGCGCGCGGACGGTGCAGCGCAGCCCGAGGGCGGCGCCGATGGATGCCATCACATATGACAGTACGGGTGTCAGCCAGCCATAGGCCGCGTGGTCGAGGTGTCCCATGGCCCCGGGACGCTAGTCCGGGTGAGGGCGCGAACAAGGGGCGCATTTCGAAAGCAGCTGGAACTGCTGGAATATGACAGAGCTACGTTCTTCTTCGATCACGCCACGTGCCACCTTGCACACGCACCGCGCGGAACCCCATGGGGGATCATGTCCACATGAGCGAAGACCACACGCACGTGCAGGAGTTCTTCGGGACGCGCGCCGCCGACTGGGACCGGAAGTTCCCGGCGGACGGGCCCGCGTTCACCGCGGCCGTGGCCGAATTCGGCCTGCGCCCCGGGGACCGCGTCCTCGACGCGGGCTGTGGGACCGGGCGGGCGCTGACGGCGCTGCGCGCCGCCGTCGGCCCGGCCGGCACGGTGCTCGGCGCGGACCTCACCCCGCAGATGCTCGCCGCCGCACGGCGGGCCGGGCGGGACGCCGAGGGCACGCTGCTGCTCGCGGACGTGGCCCGGCTGCCGCTGCGCGACGGGGTGCTCGACGCCGTGTTCGCCGCCGGGCTCATCGCGCACCTGCCCGATCCGGAGGCGAACCTGCGCGAGCTCGCCCGCGCCGTCCGGCCCGGCGGCCGGCTCGCCCTGTTCCACCCCATCGGGCGGGCCGCCCTGGCGGCGCGGCAGGGCCGCGCGCTGACCCCGGACGACATGCGGGCCGAACACAACCTGGGCCCGCTGCTGGCCGGTTCGGGCTGGGACATGACCTCGTACGCCGACGAGGACGCCCGCTTCCTGGCGCTCGCGCTGCGCCGCGCCTGACCCACCCCTCCCCTGGCACATTTCGTACGTCGGCACCCGGCCCGGGACCCGAGGAGGCGCCCCGGATCACGCCGGGGGCTGAGCCTCGGCCCCGGCCGGTCGGCGGGGATGCGGTACGGGGCATCCCCCCGAGCCGGGCACCGGGAACGTGCCGAGCTCGCCCACGTCATAGCCGTGGGGGTAGCCCCTGATCTCCGGGTTCTGCCGGGCGTGGTGCGGGACCTTGCGCGGCGGCAGCAGCCGGACGGCGCGCCCGCGCAGCTTGAGGGCGCCCCGGAACAGCCGCTTGACCTGCGGGCGGGGGCTCTCGTAGCGGAACGCGGCCAGCAGTGGCTCGTCGAGGAGGGAGAGGGCCAGGGCGCGCGCCGCGGGGGCGAGCGGCGCCGGGTACCAGGAGGCCATCAGGCCGATGGTGGAGTCGGCGACCTCACGGCCGCCCTGGTCCCAGCCGAAGTGGGCGCCTTCGTACGCGATCAGGGTCTCCTCGAACTCCTCATAGGAGCCCGGAATATCCTTTATGCCCATGTGTCGGCCGAGTTCGGCGTAGTAGTTCGCGCTGGCGCGGCGCTCGTGGTGGGTCAGCGGACGCCAGCCGTAGGCGTCCATCCAGCGCACCGGAATCACCACGAACGTGCACAGGACGTAGCGCATGTCCTCGTTGCTGATGTCGTAGGCGCGGTGCATCTGGTTGACGCGACGGATCGCGGTGCGTGCGGTCTCGCTCTCGAACCCGTGCTCCACGACGGCGTCGAGGAGCAGCGAGGTGTCGTCGTAGCGCTTCTGCGGGCGCTCGGTGAACTCGGCGGTCTCGGCGAGCAGCCGGCCGATGCTGGGGACGGCGTACGTCCGCAGGAGGGCGAGCTCCAGGGCGCGGGTGAAGTCCCAGGGGAACTCGTAGGTGGTGGTGAGCCGGTAGATGGCGAGGAAGTCCTTGTCGGGGTCAAGACGGAGGATCTCCCTCAGCCGGTCGTAACGCTGCACCGGGTGTCCCTTTCTGTGGCGGGTGGTCAACTCTACGTGCAGGTGGCGGGCTTGGAAATCGACGGCCGCAGGCTCTCGACGCGGGGGTTACCCGCTGGTTAGGGTGCGCCGACGAGAGAGCGACCGGGAGGCCACGTGACGGACGAGGAGGGGGGCGGTTCGCTCTATGTGCTGACCGCCGTACTGCTGACCCCCGCGCAGTTTCCGAGCATCCTGGGCGACGATTTCCCGGAGGCCTGCTCGCTGCTGGGCGTGAAGCCGGCGGCGCGGGGATACGGGCTGGTGCTCGGCCAGGACGAGGAGGGCGCGCGCTGGACCGTCGTCGTGGACGACGTCTCGCTCGTGGCCATGGCGATCGCCTCCTGGGACTGCGGCATGGAGTACGACCTGTCGCCCGACGAGCGGTCGATCGTGGTCTCGCTGGCGGGCTGGCCGCTGGCCCTGTCGGTGGCGGCGCCGGGCATCCCGGAGCCGCACGACCCGGAGCAGGGCGCCGACGGCACGGGGCGGGTGCCGCTGGCACCGCCGTCCGCCGAGGTGTGGGGGCCGGTACAGCGGCGGATGGGCGCGGACCAGATCGCCCGGGAGTGGACCGACTGGCACGAGCGGGTCGCGACGGACGGCGGCGCGGCGGCCGCGGCGCACCCCGGGCTCGCGCGGGCGCTCCAGGAGGCCCTGGAGTACACGCAGAGCCCGCCGCCGCCCGGCCGGGTCCGGTCCTCGTTCGCGGGCGAGGGGGTGCGGACGCTGCGGGTGGACGGCCCCGGGTGGTCGCTGGTGGCGCGGACCGGCGACACGGCTTTCGTACTGCTGGACGAGGAGCCGAGCGAGGTCCTCACGGTCCCCCTCGACGGGGATCCCGATCTCGGCCTGCCGAAGCTGCCGGAGCTGCTCGCGGCGCTGGACCGCGTCGCCGTACGCCCGGCCTGAACCGAGGGAGAGACGCTGTGCTGGTGGAATCGGAGCCGGTGGCCGTGGTGGTGGGCGGCCGCGCGGAGGCGGTCGACGACGACTGGGGGCGGGAGACGGCCGTGATCCGCCTGGACGCCGGACGCTTCGGCCCGGAGGCCCTGTACGGGCTGGCGGAGTTCTCGCACCTGGAGGTCGTCTACCACTTCGACCGGGTCCCGGCGGAGAAGATCGAGACGGGCGCGCGTCACCCCCGGGGCAACCCCGACTGGCCGCTGGTCGGCATCTTCGCCCAGCGCGGCAAGAACAGGCCGAACCGGCTGGGCGTCTCCCGGTGCCGGATCCTGAAGGTGGACGGCCTGGACGTGCACGTGGAGGGCCTGGACGCGGTGGACGGCACCCCGGTCCTGGACCTGAAGCCGTACATGGCCGAGTTCGGCCCGCGCGGCGAACACCGCCAGCCCCCGTGGGCCACGACCCTGATGCGCGACTACTACTAGGCCCTGCCGCGCGTCAGCGGCCCAGCTGCTTCCTGGATATGCCCCGCAGGCGACGGCGCTGGGAGGAGTCCAGCAGCAGGTAGGCGGCCGCCGGCACACCGATCAGGACCAGCAGTCCCGCCCAGAACCCGACCGTCCAGAACAACACGATGGCTGCCGCGACTCCGGCAACCGCGACCTTGCCGCGCTTGGTCATCTGCGGACACCTCCACCTGTCGTCGTCCACTACCCCCTCAACGCACCGCCGCGACCACGCGTTCCCGACCGCACGCTCCGGGCGAGACCCCGTACGCCTGCGGGTCGGGGCCGCCCCGTCCGGGCCCGGGCGCCGGGCCCGGTCGCCGGGCCCGGGAGCCGGGACGGGCCGACCGTCCGGCCCATGTGCGGCCACCGTGCGCGACCGCCCCGCCACGCCGTGGCGGCGTTTTCGGGCGCCGTGTGGCCGACGCGGCGCTTGTCGGGACCCGGTACCGGCACGACGATGGGGGCGCTCCGGGTACCGCGGCACCACGGGAGGGTGAATGGGCGATCCGTCGGTGGCGCTGCCGGGCGGGGCCGATCCCGCCGAGCGCACGCGCGTACTGCGCCGGGCGCACACCGCCTTCACGCAGAACGGGCGGGTCGAGGCTCCGGTCCGGGCGGTGATCGCGAATTCCTGGCGGCGGTGCGCCCGGGCCCGCGTCAGCCCGGAGTGCACGCCCCGGGTGGAGCTGGCGGAGGCGGAGCTCCGGTCGTACCGGGCGCAGCACCCCCTGGCCCGCGTGATGCCGGTGTTCCGGGATCTCGTGGGGGCGTTCGCGGCGCACGGGGCCCATCTGCTGGCGGTGTGCGACGCGCGGGGCAGCCTGCTCTGGGTGGAGGGCGAGTCGGCCACGCTGCGGCGGGCGGAGGGGCTCGGATTCGTGCCGGGCGCCCGCTGGGCGGAGACGGCGATGGGCACCAACGCGCCCGGCACGGCGGTCGCCGTCGGGGAGCCGGTCCAGGTCTTCGGCGCCGAGCACTTCAGCCGCCGGGTCCACCCCTGGACGTGCGCCGCGGCCCCGGTGCGCGATCCCCGGACGGGCCGGCTGCTCGGCGCGGTGGACATCACCGGCGGGGACGGCCTGGCCCATCCGCACTCCCTCGCCTTCGTACAGGCGGTGGCCCGCGCCGCGGAGGCCCAACTCGCGCTGCTGGACCCGGTCCCGCCGGCCGCCGGGGACACCCTCGGCGCCCTCGGCCGGGACGAGGCGCTGCTGGTCGGCGGGGGTGCCGGGGTCCGCCTGGGGAGGCGGCACAGCGAGATCATGGCGCTCCTCGCGCACCACCCGGCGGGCCTGACGGGCGAGGAGCTGGCGATCGCGCTGTACGAGGACGAGTCGGTGTCACCGGTGACCCTGCGCGCCGAAATGTCACGGCTGCGCGGAGTGTTGGGGGGCCGCGCCCCGCTCTCGCGCCCGTACCGTACGGCGGCGCCGCTGGAGGCGGACTTCACCCTCGTGACCCGCCACCTGGCGGCCGGCGCCGTTTCGGCGGCCCTCCACCACTACGCGGGCCCGCTGCTCCCCGGCTCGACCGCGCCGGGCATCGTCCGGCTGCGGCGCCGGATCGAGGACCAGGCACGGGCCGCGGTGATCGCCCGGGCGGACGCGGGGCTGCTGACCGACTGGGTGTGCACTCCGTGGGGCGCGGACGACGCGGCGGTGTGGCGGGCTCTGGCCGCAGCGCTGCCGCCGGAGGGCCGCCCGGCCGCGCTGGCCCGCGTACGGGCCCTCGACGAGGAACTCGGCGCCGAGCCCGCCGCCCCCGTACGCCCGGAGCCGACTCCGGCTCCTCCCCCGGGAGCGGGCCCGCGGCGTGCAACCTATCCGCAACCTGCCCGCTCCTAGCCTCCCCCCGAGCGCTGTCCGACGGCGGCCGGCGCCCGGCAAGGGGAGGACACCATGGCCCGTTACGCTGCGCCCGGTACCGAAGGCGCGCTCATGTCGTACGCGTCCCGCTACGGGCACTTCATCGGCGGCGAGTACGTCGAGCCCGCCCTCGGCGGCTACTTCGCCAACCCCTCCCCCGTCAACGGCCAGACCTTCACGGAGGTCGCGCGCGGCACGGCCGAGGACGTGGAGCGGGCGCTCGACGCGGCGCACGCGGCGGCGCCCGCCTGGGGCCGCACCTCGGTCACCGAGCGGTCCACGATCCTGCTGCGCATCGCGGACCGGATGGAGCAGAACCTGGAGGCCCTGGCGGTCGCGGAGACCTGGGAGAACGGCAAGCCGGTCCGGGAGACCCTCGCCGCCGACATGCCGCTGGCCATCGACCAGTTCCGGTACTTCGCGGGTGCGCTGCGCGCCCAGGAGGGGGCGCTGAGCCAGCTCGACGACGACACCGTCGCCTACCACTTCCACGAGCCGCTGGGCGTGGTCGGGCAGATCATCCCGTGGAACTTCCCGATCCTGATGGCGGTGTGGAAGCTGGCTCCGGCGCTGGCGGCCGGGAACACGGTGGTGCTGAAGCCGGCCGAGCAGACCCCGGCCTCGGTCCACTACTGGCTGAGCCTGGTGGCGGACCTGCTGCCGCCGGGTGTGGTGAACATCGTCAACGGCTTCGGCGAGGAGGCGGGCAAGCCGCTGGCGTCCAGCCCGCGCGTGGCGAAGATCGCGTTCACCGGGGAGACCTCCACCGGGCGGCTGATCATGCAGTACGCGGCCGAGCACCTCAAGCCGGTCACCCTCGAACTCGGCGGCAAGAGCCCCAACCTCTTCTTCGACGACATCTGGACCACCGACGACGACCTGCGCGACAAGGCGCTGGAGGGGTTCACCATGTTCGCCCTGAACCAGGGCGAGGTGTGCACGAGCCCCTCGCGCGCGCTGATCGAGCGGGGCCGGTACGGGGACTTCCTCGACGCGGCCGTGGCCCGTACCGAACGGATCGTGCCGGGCCACCCGTTGGACACGGACACGATGATCGGCGCGCAGGCGTCGGAGGAGCAGTTGCGGAAGGTCCTGTCGTACGTGGAGATCGGCCAGCAGGAGGGCGCGAAGATCCTGACGGGCGGCCGGCGCATCGAGCAGGACGGTGAACTCGCGGGCGGCTTCTACGTAGAGCCGACCATCTTCGAGGGGGACAACCGGATGCGGATCTTCCAGGAGGAGATCTTCGGCCCGGTGGTGTCCGTGACCTCGTTCCAGGACTTCGACGACGCCGTCCGGATCGCCAACGACACGGCGTACGGGCTGGGCGCGGGCGTCTGGACCCGCGACATCAACACGGCGTACCGCGCGGGCCGCGCGATCCAGGCGGGCCGCGTCTGGACGAACTGCTACCACGCCTACCCGGCCCACGCCGCCTTCGGCGGCTACAAGCAGTCGGGCATCGGCCGCGAGACCCACAAGATGATGCTGGAGCACTACCAGCAGACGAAGAACATGCTGGTCTCCTACTCCCCGAAGAAGCTCGGCTTCTTCTAGGCCCACGAGAAGCGGCGCCTTGGGCGAGGCGCGGTGGTACCCCCTGTGGGTCCTGGCGCTGTCGACGCGGGTAACGGCTCCGCGGCGCTGACGGCGGCGGGGGGGGGGGGAGGCGCCCCCCCCCCCCCCCCGGCCCAAACCCCCCCCCCCCCCCTCCGTCTTTTCCCCCCCCCCCGTCCGACGAGTCACCTCTCATCCGTAGCCTGCGGGCCGCTGTCGCCGCCGCTCCCGAAGACGTGCCGCTGCGGCTGCACTTCACCGAAATGCTCCTCGCGGAGGGGAAGCACGACGAGGCCGTCACGCAAGCCGCGGTCGCGCTGCAGCACGCGCCGGGCGACGAAGCCGTACGGGACCTGATGGTCCGCGCCATGCAACTGCCCACGGTCGGCACGCCGCCCCCCGCCTTCGACTGGGCCGCCGCCGAGCAGGAAGTCGCCGGCGTCGTCGGCCCCCGCTTCGCCTCCGGCTCCACCGATCCCGCTGACCCCGCCGACGCGGGCGACGCCACCGAGGCCCCCCTGACCGCGGACGGCAGCGGCGACCCGGCCGATGCGTCCGCCTGGGACATCGACGCCCCCGGAGACGTAAGCCTCGCCGACGTCGGCGGCATGCAGCAGGTCAAGGACCGGCTCGAAGCCGCCTTCCTCGCCCCGATGCGCAACCCCGAACTCCGCAAGCTGTACGGCAAGTCGCTGCGCGGCGGCCTGCTCCTCTACGGCCCGCCCGGCTGCGGCAAGACGTTCATCGCGCGGGCCGTCGCCGGCGAACTCGGTGCCGGCTTCATGTCGATCTCGCTCTCCGACATCCTCGACATGTACATCGGCACCTCGGAGAGGAACGTCCACGACATCTTCGAGGCCGCCCGCCGCCAGGCGCCCTGCGTGGTCTTCCTCGACGAGCTGGACGCGCTCGGCGCCAAGCGCTCGCGCATGCACCACAGCGGTCTGCGCAACGTCGTCAACCAGCTCCTCACCGAGCTCGACGGCATCAACGCCGCACAGAACGAAGGCGTCTTCGTGCTCGCCGCGACCAACGTCCCCTGGGACGTGGACCTCGCCCTGCGCCGCCCCGGCCGCCTGGACCGCACCCTGCTCGTGCTGCCGCCCGACGCCCCGGCCCGGGAGTCGATCCTCCGCTACCACCTGCGCGAGCGCCCCATCGAGTCCGTCGATCTCGGCAAGATCGTCAAGGTCACCGAGGACTTCTCGGGTGCCGACCTCGCCCATCTCTGCGAGAGCGCGGCCGAGTACGCGCTCCTGGACTCCGCCCGTTCCGGCACCGTCCGCATGATCGGTACCAGGGACCTCCTGAACGCGGCCAAGCAGATCAAGCCGTCCAGCGAATCCTGGTTCGCCTCAGCCCGCAACGTCGCCATGTTCGCCAACGACGGCGGCATCTACGACGACCTGGTCACCTACCTGAAGAAGAAGCGCAAGCTGTGACGACACACCCACAGGTCCAACGGGCCCGGATGCTCTACGAGATGATGCGCCCGGAGGAGGCGCGCGAAGCGGTCGGCCGCCGCCTCGCCGAGGACCCTGACGACCACCAGGCGTGGAGCCTGCTCGGCCAGTGCCAGCTGACCCTGGGCCGGTACTCCGAAGCCTTCGCCGCCGCGCTGGAGTCCCTGCGGCTCGAACCGGGCTTCCTCGATGCGCACTTCGTCCGCGGCTACGCCCTGCGCCACCTGGGGCGGCTCGAGGAGGCGGAGGCGGCGCAGCGCTTGGCGATCCGCATCGATCCGTATGCCTGGGGCCCCCGACGGCAGCTCGCCGAGCTGCTGTTGGAACTGGCCCCGGACCGCCCGGAGGAGGCGCTCGAGCACGCCGAGGTCGCGGTGCGGGAGGGACCGGAGGAGACCTACACGTGGGCGACCATGCACAAGGTCGCCACGTTCCACGAGCGGACAGAGCTGGCCGACGAGGCCATCCGGCAGATCCTCCGCGTCGACCCCACGCACACCCTCGCCGTCACCGTGTCCACCGAGCGCGAGGCCGCCAAGGCCGGCACCTCCGCCGCCCGGGCCGCCGAACTGTACGCGGGTGGGCTCGCGGCCGCACCGCACTCCGACGCGCTCCGCAAGGACCTCGACAGGGCCGTCTACCGGATGCTCCGCGGCACCCGATGGCTCGCCCTGCTCTGTCTGGTCATGGCCGCCGTCACCGTCGACGTCTTCCCCGCCGGGGGCGAGGCGAAGGAGCTGCCCGTCCATCTCGGCACCCGGCTGTGGGCGCTCACCCTGATGGCCGCGGTGTGGGGCTTCGGAGCCTGGCGCCGCTACCGGCGGCTGCGGACCGGGGCACGGCTCACCGTGTTCGCGCTCGTGCGCCGCTCGTTCTGGCCCAGGGTCGTGCTCGGCCAGGCCACCTGGGCCACCCTGTGCGCGCTGTTGCTCGTCGCTCTTCCGTGGAGCGAGCGCACCGTCCCTCAGGTCCTGTTCTGGCTGGCACTCGTACCGAACCTGCTCAGCATCACCCACGACCGGGACAAGGTCTGATGAGCCGGGCCCTGCAACAGGCCGAAGCCCTCTTCGACCTGGGGCGCCACGAGCAGGCCGCCGCACTCGCCGCCCGGCACCTCGCCGGCGCCCCCGACGACGCCGCCGCACTCGTGCTGCTCGCCCGCTGCCGGCACCGCCTCGGCGACGAACGGCAGGCGCTCACCACCGTCGAACACGCCCTGCACGTCGCACCCGAGTCGGTGAGCGCCCGGCTGGTGCACACCCACGTCCTGCTCGCCCTGAAGGAGCACAAGCAGGCCGAGGAATCCGCCCGGCGCGCCGTCGAACTCGCCCCGCAGTTCTGGGCGAGCCACTACACCCTCGGCATCGTCCTCGACCGCGGCGGCCGCAGGAAGCGCAAGCGGGCCGCATACGAGTCGGCCCGCACGGCCGTCGCCCTCGCCCCCGAGGAGAGCGACGCGTACGTCCTCCTCGGCCTGACCGCCCACCGCACCGGCAACCACCGCGTCGCCCGGCAGGCCTACGAGACGGCGCTGCGCCTCAACCCGGACAGCAGCGCGGCCCACAACAACCTCTCGCTGCTCCATCTGCACCGCCATTGGCTCCGTCCCGGCTCGTGGACCCGGGCCGCCGAGGGCTTCGTCCAGGCCGCTGCCCTCGACCTGGACGACCGCCATGCCCGCTACAACCTGGAGAATTTGGCCTGGGAAACGTTGATGGGCTCCCGCTGGGTGGCCTTCGCCGGAACCGTCGCGGTGGCGTTGGGCTCTGCACACCTGCGTGCGGGCGCCGCCGGCACCGACGCCCTCGTCACCTGCCTGGCGTGCGCGGCCGTGCTCGTCGGCGGCTGGGGAGGCTGGCTGCTGTGGCAGGCCCGGCGGGTCCCGCCCCACCTGCGCCGCCCCCTCCTCCTGGTGGCGCGCGGCTGCCGGGAGGTCCTCGGGATGGCGCTCCCCGTCGCGCTGCTCATCCTCCACGCGGCCTTGGCGCTGGTGCTGTGGCGCAGCGCCCTGTTCTCCGGTCTGGCGATTCCGCTGGTCTTCTTCGCGCTCGTCATGTCCGTGGCCGGCCGCACCGCCCTCCAGCAGCGCGCGCCGAAACAGTAGGAGGCGACCCCGTGGACGCATTCGGCGACACCGCCCACTCCACCGGCGACGCCCGCCGGACCCTGGAACGCGCGTGGCACCGGCTGCTCCTCAGGCCCGCCCTGCCCGCAACCTCCGCCGACTGATCGTCCTCGGACCACCCGCACCGGCGGTGCCCGGTGCCTCGGCCTTGTGCCGTCGCATCGGCGCGGGCGATCACGGTGCCGTCGTCGTGCTCGACGATCAGCCTGCGGCCCGCCAGGGTCAGCGCACCCAGGCACCCTGGCGGTAAGACGACCACAGCCTCGGGCCCGGGTCGTCCGCTCACCCTCAATGCGGACGTGACCGGGTCCTCGGCAGCCTGATGGATGTCAGAGAAGGGGGCGAAGATCCCGAGCGTCTTGTGGGACAGACCGTCTCGCGTCTTCGGCCGGCGAGCGCCGGGGACACGCTGGGCACCCCAGGACCGTCCGGACCAAGATCCGGACCGTTCTCGGACCAGCCCCCTCCAAGGGAGCTACGAGATGCGGAGCACTGTGTCGTTCCGGTCACGCGCTTTCGGCCGGACCGCGGCCCGGCGGGTGCCGGTTCGGCGAGAGCGAGGCTGCTCCGGTCGAGCGGGCGTACTCGGTGGGAGTCTGACCGTAGTGCTTCTTGAAGGCTCGGGTGAAGTGACTGCCGTCCGCGAACTGCCAGTGTGCGGCGAGTTCCGAAATGCTCAGGCGCCCTGACGGCGAGACAAGGGCGAGCCGGGCCTCATGCAGTCGCCGGTGGCGGATGTAGGTGCTCACCCGCTCACCCACCGCGGCGAACGCCCGGTGCAGCGTACGGACGGAGACGTTGAGTTCACGCGCGAGCATCGCCGGGGAAAGTTCGGGATCAGCGAGCCGACGGTCCGCGAGGTCCTTGGCTGCCTGGGCGAGCGCGGGAGCCAACCGGGGTTCCACGTCGTCGAACCGGCCCTTCACCACCGCCTTGGTCAGCTCGATCAGGGTGCCTTGGGCAGCTGCCACACCGGCCGCGCCGAGCTCGGCCACGGTCATGTGAATCATGTCTGCAAGGGTCGTCAGCAAGCGCATCTCGGCCGAGTCCGCCGGCCCGGTGATGACCCGGTTCCCGAGCAGAGGTCTGAGCTCGCCGGGGGGCAGGACGAGGAACTTCGCCGTGAGGTGCGCCGTCGTCTCGAAGGCCGTCAGGCTCCCGAGGTGCCGCACGAGGAACTGCCCGGCAGACACGGTCCGGTCGCCGTGACCGGACGGGCCTCCCAGAGTCCATGCGCCGCTCCGCACGACGTACATGGCGACCAGATCCTGATCGCCGCCCGGGACGTCCGCGGTCCGGGTTGCCGACGCGGCGTGGAGATCGGCGATCGCCGCGCCGTGCACCTTGGCAACGTTGCCCTTGACCCGGAAGTCACCGATCGTGTCCGGGCTGAAGGCCGGCAGTTGGAAGACATCGTCGCCGACCTGCGTCTGCCACCCGCGCCGGAAAACGTCGAGTCCCCGCGGTGCGGAGTCCGGGGCGGTCGAGTCCACTGCGAACGCCCCGCGCGCGCCGTCGACCTCCGCTCCAGTACCGTGCATCCCTCTGCGATCCTCTCGTCTTCATTGCTCCAACGCCGTCCTGTGGTGATCGTGTTCCGCAGGACGGCGCCATGACCCATGTGGACACCGTGCCAATCTTCCTATGGACGGCTCGCATTGCAGCGCCCGAGAGGCAGAGCTGATGCTTCTGGTTCGGCGAGATGAGCTGATCACCCGAGTACGCGCCGCGGTGGTCGGTTCGCCCCCGTTCCGTGGCCGGCGCGCAGTTCGCGGTGTGGGCCGATGGCGTCGGCCATGCCCAGGCAGGTGCTGCCCGGGCCATGCCGATCGTGCTTGCACATCCGTCTCGGCCCAGATCAGCCCGTCGCGATCGTGTCCCACCGGGAACCCATCCGTGCCGGTGCCGGCTCCGGTCACCTGCAGCTTGTGCGGCTCGACGGTCAGCGGGCGATCGAGATCGCGAAGGGGGCGAATCCCCCGGACCGGATCACGTGGGGCACGAAGAGGATGGCGGCCTCTGTGGCGCGGGCGGTCCGGATCCCGCCGAGGTCGGTGATCCACTCCTTGTGCCAGCCGAGGTCGGTGAGCAGTTCGCCGACCGTCTGCTTGGCCAGCGGGTCCTCGCCGGAGAGGAACGCGGTCGGCGCCTGGGTGAGCGTGGCCGGTGCGGTCATCACCGGGAAGAGCATGGTGTTGAGGGTTTTCACGACCTGTGTTTCGGGGAGCGCTGCCTGGAGTTGCTCGGCGAGGCTGGAGCCGGGGTACATGAGGTCGGCGGGCAGTCCGTCGGGTCCGTCGACCGTGGCGTTGGAGACGTCCACGAGGATCTTGCCGTACAGCTCTTCGCGCAGGGCGGCGAGGCGTTCCAGGGAGCCGGCGCCCGGGGTGGCGTTGATGACGATCCGGGCCGCCCGGGCGGCATCGGCGGCGGCCCCCTGCGCGCGGTCCGCGACGGTCACCTCGTGCCCTGCCCGGATGAGGGCTGCGGCCAGGTTGCCGCCGACGCGGCCGTTTCCGAGCACTGCGATCGTGGTCATGATGTTCTGGTCCTTGCGTGGGTGCGGGTTGTGGTGTGCGGGGTCAGCGGGAGAGCGTGGCGACGGCTTCGGCGTGGACGCCGGGCGCGGCGGCCAGGAAGCTCTCGCTCTGCGGGGTCCAAGGGCGGCCCTCGGCGTCGGAGATCCGTCCGCCGGCCTCGGTGACGAGCAGCGCCCCGGGCAGCAGGTCCGCCCGGGCACCGGCGAACTGCCAGAAGGCGTCGATCCGGCCGGCGGCCACGTTCGTGAGGTGCAGGGTCGCGGGTACGGCGGTGCGGACGACGAGCGCGTCGAAGAGCATCGCGGTGATCGAGGAGCCGACGCGCCGTACGACCGTCTCGTCCTCGTCCGGCCGGGCCTGGCTGGTGGCCACGATGCCCAGGGCGAGGTCCGCGGTCGGGGAGACGTGCAGCGGCCGGCCGTCGAGGTAGGCGCCCGCGCCGGTGAGGGCGGTGTAGGTCTCGCCGGTCAGCGGCAGGTGGACCACGCTGAGCACCGGCCGGTTCTCCCGCACGAGGGTGGCCGTCACCGCCCAGTCCGGCAGGGCGTGCAGGTGGTTGACGTTGCCTTCGGCAGCGTCCACGACCCACCATTCGCCGCTCGGCAGCGCCCCGCCGTCCAGCTCGTCCTCCACCCAGCCGGCCTCCGGGCGCAGGCTCGTGAGGCGGGGGCGCAGGATGTCCAGGGCCGTGTCGTCGTTTGCGGCGAGCGCACGCATCAGCTCTTCACGGGTCTCGTAGCGGACCACATCGCCGAAACGCTCGCGCAGCGCCGCACCGGCGGCGCGCACGGCGCTCGCGGTCCGGTCGAGCAGGTCGGCGTCGGAGGTGACGACGTCAGTGGCCTGAAGCGTTTCGGACATGGTGGTGCTCCTGTCTGAGGAGGGGTGATGAGGCCGGTCGGGGCCGTGTTCGACGCACGACGGGGGGATGAAGCGCGTTGTGGAAGCGCCGTGGGCGCAGAAGAAGGCTCAGTCGAGCAGTTCGGCAGCCCGTTCGGCGATGGCGTAGACGGTCGCGTTGGTGTTGGCCGAGGGGATGGACGGCATCACCGAGGCGTCGGCGACCCGCAGCCCGGCGATCCCATGTACGCGAAGGTTCGCGGGATCGACGACGGCATCGGCGTCGGTTCCCATGCGACAGGTACCGGTGAAGTGGAAGTAGGGGCCGGAAGCCTTGCGGATGAACTCTTCCACGGATTCGCCGCTCGTCTCGGAGCCCGGCACCGCCTCCTGCTTGCGCCAGTCGGCGAACGCGTCGGCCTCGCCGATGCGGCGTGCCACTGCCAGGCCCTTGCGCATGACCTCCAGGTCACGGTCGTCGCTCAGGTAGCCCGGGTCGACGACGGGAGCACTGGCGGGATGGGCGTCCGCCAGGCGCACGGTGCCGCTGCTGTGCGGAGCCATCGCGGAGAAGGCTATGGAGTAGCCGTCGGCCGGCGGCCGGCCCCACGCCGACGGGAGCGGTGCGGCGACGACGTAGACCTGAAGGTCCGGCCGGTCCGCGGCGGGGTCGCTGTACAGCAGGCCCATCATTTCGGCCGGTGGGTTGGCAGGAACGAACGGTACGGGCCGGCGGGCCTCGTACACCACTGCCGCCATCGGATGGTCCTGCAGATGGGATCCCACTCCCGGCAGGTCGGCGACGACGCCGATGCCGTGGTCGCCAAGGTGTCGTGCCGGGCCGATCCCCGACAGCATCAGGAGGTGCGCGGAACCGATGGCCCCCGCGGTCAATACGACCTCGGTGCTCTCGACGGACAGGTGCTCGCCACCCACGGTGTACTCGACGCCGGTGCAGCGGCCCGCGGTGATGCGCAGCCGCTGTACGGTCGCGTCCGTGACGACGTCCAGGTTCGGCCGGTCGAGGAACGGACGGATGTAGGCGTCGGCCGCGCTCTGGCGGGCGCCGCCGGGCAGATTCATGTCACTCCACCCGAACCCGGTCTCCAGCCCGCCGCCGATGTCATCGGCGCGTGTGAACCCGGCCTGCACCGCGGCGTCGACGCCCGCCGTGGCCAGGGGATGGGGTTCCGCGACCGGGGCGACCACGACCGGCCCGTCCGTGCCCCGCACGGAGGCATCACGACGGCGAGTGCTCTCGCTGCGGCGGAAATAGGGCAGCAGATCGTCGAAACCCCAGCCCGGAGCGCCGAGTCCGGGCCATTCGTCGTAAGCGGAACGGTGCCCCCGCAGGTGGTAGAGGCCGTTGATGCTCGACGATCCGCCGAGCGCCTTACCGCGCAGCACGTCAGCGGCCCTGCCTGTACCGGCCTGCACGGTCGAGGCGCCCAGCCAGAGGGATGACGGGTCGAACCCCAGGAACCCCCAAGGAGATGCCATCACCTCGGTCGCGTCCCGGGCTCCCGCCTCCAGCAACAGCACCCGCACGCCCGGGCGTTCCGAAAGCCGGGAGGCGATCACGCACCCCGCTGTCCCCGCTCCCACAACGACATGGTCATAAGGACTCTGGCCCATCATGTCTCCGCTTCCCACGGCAGCACTGTCCGACCACCGGGTTTCAGGAAAGGCTCCTCGACGATCGAAGAGCCGATTGCTTGCATGTACTCAAGGGGCCGAGAAGTCGGGATGGTTCTCGTCAGGCCGGCCCTGTACCTCGCTCGGCCGCCTCCGAGCTCGGCGCGCAGAAGGCGTGGAACCGGCTGATCAGCCGCGAGCGGGCTCCAGTTGTCCTCGGTGCGTACCCATCCCGGAACAGCCCGGGTTTTCCATCTGCCGTCGAATCCTAGGAATACCGACACGGCGCGTACTTGAACCTCCGCGACGTTCGTTCGGAACCTCAGCGCCATACGAGTGGCGAGAGGGCGTCCACCGGGGACAGATCGCGGCAGGGAGCCCCGCACGGTGGCCGCTCCCCGATGCCCTCACCGTCGCGGACCAGCTCCGGACCGACCCAGACCAAGGGGGCGCATCGACTGACGTTTCCGCTGGTCAGCGTGGGTGCCGTCGCTGTACCACCAGGAGACGAAGAACTTCCTGGTCTCCTAGTCCGGCCGTGCGGGTCCGAAGGCGGGCGGCCTCTGGCCGTCCCCGGCAGGGCCGACGTCGCCGTTCTTCCACTGCGGGTCGTAGGCGCAGGGCATGCCGGCGCTGCCGGTGAAGTACTCCCGGTCCGGGTACCAGGTGAAGGACATCCGCTCGTCGCCGTCGTCCCGCTGGACGAACAACTCCCAGTCCCTGCCCTGCTCGCCCTCGCCGTAGGACGTGACCTTCCAGCCGTTGTCCTTGAAGAACCGGCGCAGTCGGCGGAGGCCGGGGACCGCCTGGCTCGCCGGCACGTGGTCCAGTGCCCACCTGTGGCTCATCGAGTAGGCGCCGTCGACGGTCTTGTCGTCCAGCCCCAGCAGGCCCCCGTCGTAGCAGAAGCTGGAGCCGTACGTGTTCTCCGTGCTGACGCCGATGTCCTCGACTCCGGGTTCTATGGTGCGCTTGAACCCCATGACCTCGTAGGCCTTCTGGGAACTCTGGAGGGCGCGGTCCGCCATCTTCTCGGGTGCGACACGTCGGTAGTCCGTCGACCCCCATGAGCCCCATGCGAGCGTGACGACCAGAACGAGTACGCCGACGAGCGCCGCGCCTGCGCATCCCAGGGCGCCGAGGAGGCAAGAGGAGGCCTTGGACCGGCTCGGGTCAGGGGCGGCGGCGCTTGGCACTGTCTCGTGGGGCATACGAGGACGCTATGCGAGCGGGATACGCGGCGGATGGGTGCGATGGCCGGTCTCGGAGTGAGTACGCGTACTCACCTGACCTGCGCTCGTACGGTCGAGGGGAGATGGCGGCACCGCAGACAGGGGCACGACCGGACGGGCCGTCGGCCGCAGTCGAACCGCGCCCCCTTCGTCGCGGCGGACACCGGGCCGGTCACCAGGGCGTCAGGTGGGTGTGTGGGCGGTTTTGTCCGTCGTGGTGCCGTCTTCGTCCTGGGCTTCCGGCGCAGCGGGCTGTTGCGGAGCCGGCGGGGTGCGGATCAGCAACGCGACCAGCACGGCCAGGGCGCCGAGCACGGCGCCGATGCCGAATCCCCACCGGATGCCGGTGGCGAGGGCGCCGGTGGCGTCGGCGCCCTCGGAGGCTGCCGTGGCGGCGTGTCCCGACATGACGCTGATGACCAGGGCGGTGCCGGCGGCGGCCGCGACCTGTTGGAGGGAGCCCAGGATGGCGGAGCCGTGGGGGTAGAGGTGCGGCGGCAGTACGGACAGGCCCGAGGTGAAGACGGGGGTGAAGACGAGCGCCATGCCCGCGCTCAGGGCCACGTGAAGGGCGAGCACCAGCCACGGCGAGGTCCGTTCGCCCGTGAGAGCGAACAGCGCGAGGCAGAGCGCCGTGAGTACGGCTCCGGGTACGACCAGGCGTGGTGCGCCGAGTCGGTCGTAGAGCTTGCCGACCTGTGGTCCGAGCAGGCCCATGGTCAGACCGCCGGGGATGAGGAGCAGCCCGGTCTGCAGTGAGGTCAGGCCGCACACCTCCTGCAAGTAGATCGGCAGCAGGATGAACGCACCCATGAGGGCCATGAAGGACAGGCACATCAGGGCCAGGGCCACGGAGAAGTGACGAAACGTCAGTGCGCGCAGGTCCAGCAGCGGTGCGGACGAGCGCTGCAGTGCCAGCTGTCGCCATACGAACAGGCCCACGAGCACGGCGCCGACCAGGGTGATCGCCTCCGGGGGCACGGGCGCCTGGGCCGCGTTCCCGGCACCGAGCCCGCTCAGGCCGTAGACCAGGGCGCCGAAGCCCGCTGCCGCCAGGGGGACGGACATCCAGTCGATGGGGACGGCCTGCGGCTCGCCGATGTTGACCAGGTTGCGCCGACCGAACACGGCCATGGCTCCGGCGATGGGAAGCACGGCCAAGAACAGCAGGCGCCATGACCCCAGCTGGAGCAGCACACCGGAGACGGCGGGGCCGAGGGCGGGTGCGACGGAGATGACGAGGGTGATGTTACCCATGACGCGGCCGCGGTCGTGCGGGGGCACGAGGGTCATGAGCGTCGTCATGAGCAGCGGCATCATGACCGCGGTGCCGCCGGCCTGGATGACGCGGGCGGCCAGCAGTACGGAGAAGGCGGGCGCGGCCGCGGCCAGGGCCGTGCCGGTGAGGAACAGTGCCATGGCGAGGGAGAAGGCGGTCCGAGTCGTCACTCGCTGGAGGAACCACCCCGTCACCGGGATGACGACAGCCATGGTGAGCATGAAGGCCGTGGACAGCCACCCTGCGGCTGCCGCGGTGACCTCGAAATCGCGCATGAGCCGCGGGATCGCGTTGACCATGATCGTCTCGTTGAGGAGGACGACGAACGTGGACAGCACGAGGATCCGCAGCACGGCGGTGACGCGGGCGGGCGGGAGGGTGGGCGTTGCGTGTGGCGCGGGCATGGTGCCTTCCGTCATCTGAGTGTCCTCCGCAGGGGGGCGGGTCACACTGACAGACCGCGGCGCCGGGAAGAACTCATCGGTGTTCCCCGATCCTGTCGGTGCGGCCGCCCGAGCTCAAACCATTTTGCCGACCCGAAACCCCAGAGGGGTGTCTGCGGAGTCGAGTACCACAGCGTCCGGGGTCGTTGCGTGACAACGGGATCGACGCCTTGCCGAAGGGGCGGCCGGACTCGGCACCGCGGCGACCGGCCGCGGGGATCGCGTCCCGTGCGGTCGTCGACTTTGGCGGCATCAACGGTCGCTCAGAGCAGGGGAATGGAACGTCCCGCAGTAGGTGCGCGGCGGAACCCCGACGTGTGCCTTGAAGAGGGTCCGGAAGGTGGCCGGCGTGCCCGGGCCGCAGCGCCGGGCGACGGCTTCGACCGTCAGGTCGCTCGATTCCAGGAGCTCCCGTGCGAGGCCGAGCCTTGCGTCGAGCAGCCAGCGCATGGGGGGCCGGCCGGTGTCGGCGTGGAAGCGACGGATGAGCGTGCGGCGGGACACGCCGGCCCGGCGCGCCAACTGGTCGACGGTGAGCGGCCGGTGCAGGTGGCCGAGGGCCCACTCGTACACCGTCGCCGGTCCGTCGGAGGCGGACACGGTCACCGGCAGGTCGGCGAACTGGGCCTGACCGCCGGCGCGGTGGGGGGCCGTGACCAGCAGGCGGGCCCGCTGGTTCGCCAGACGGGCGCCGTGATCGCGGCGGACGAGGTGCAAGGACAGGTCCAGGCCCGCGGCGACGCCGCCCGAGGTCAGTACCTGGCCTTCGTCGATGTACGGCTCCTCCGGCTCCACCGTCACGACGCCGGCAAGGCGGCGGCTGGGTCCACGTCGTGGACGACCCGTTCTTCGGCCGACCTTCTCGGGCGGCCCGCGTCCGGGCGCTCAGGGCGGGCCACGGCCCCCGCTCCGACGGCCGCCCGCGTTCACCCATCAGATGGACCACGGGGAAGATGCGCGCGGGTCGGGGACGTAGACGCAGTAGGTCCCCGTGCGGATCGTGCGGTCGAGGTGGTCACCGAGGGCCGGAGAGGCTTCGCGGAGGCGGCCGATGGCCTTGCGCACGGCCTGGGTGACGGCGGCGCGGGCCCGTTCGGAGGCGGCGCCGGCGTGCCGGTCGCGCCCGCCGAGCCCGACGGCCCGGGCGAGTTCGTCGATCAGGAATCCGCGTTCGAATGCGGCCTGTTCCCTTCTGGCGATGTCGTTGTCGGCGCGGGCCTCCTCCATGTCGTCCTCGATCTCGGCGAGCCGCCGGCGGTACATCTGCTTGGCGCGGTCGTCCAGGAGGGGACCGGCGTCGCCGGCGCGGGCGAGCCCGGCGGCGGCGACGGGGTCGGCGGTGTCCGCGGCGGTGAGGTCGAGGACGTGGATCTCCCGGCCCGGCGCGGCGAGCAGCCGGGCGAGGTGGTGCATGCCCTTGCTGTCGCGGACGGTCACGCGCCGATCGTCGAAGACGACCTTCCAGTACTCGCCCTCCCGGACGAACGTGTCCGGCTCGGCCGGGAGCGGCTCGGCCGCATCCGGCTCAGCCGAGTCAGCCGAGTCAGCCGAGTCAGCCTGCGGCTCGACGGCCCCGGGCGCGCGGGCCATCCGAGCGAGCTCGGTACGCGCTGCCTCCCGCTCAAGGCTCTCGGCCTGGAGGTTGCCCAGGGCGCCCTGCGCGTCCGCGAGGCGAAGACGGCACTCGGCCGTCTCGTAGGGGGCGCCGACCTCGCTCCAGCCGCGGACGGCGTCGGCGAAGGACGCCGACGCGCCTGCCGCATCGCCCTCGGCGAGCAGGACCTCCCCGCGGGCTCGCAGGGCCGACGCGGCGAGCGCCTTGCTTTCGAAGCGGACCGCCACCTCCTCCAGCTCGCGGGCCGCGACCCGCGCCGTCTCCGGGTCGGCGCGGGCAACGGCGATCCTGACCTGTGCGTCGAGCAGCGGTGCCCGGCGCAGCTCGGAGGTGGGGGGCAGTTCCTTCGACGGCACCGGCAGCGGCCGGGCCAGCGCCTCCCGGATCGCTTCGGCCGCGGTGTCGACGTCGCCGCCGGCGAGCCGGACGAGCGACAGACCGGGTTCGGGATCCCACCCGAGGCGATGTGCGGCGCGCAATGCCTCCTCGGCACCGGTCAGGTTGCCGCGCCGCAGCCGGATCCGGCCCAGTTCCGTCAGCGGCCACCCCATCTCGCGCCGCACGTACGGGCGCAGCTCGTCGCAGGCCGTCAGCACCTGCTGCTCGGCGCTCGCGCACTGGCCCCGCAGGCGCAGGATCTCGGCCCGGTGCACCCGGCACCGGCCGTGCAGGCTGCCGATCGCGTTCGTGCGCGCCCACCGCTCCATCGCCTCGGTCCACTGCTCGGCCAGGTCGTACTGGGCCAGGCCCTGGAGTGCGCAGACCACCTCGCAGTAGACGACTCCGGTCGACAGCGGGTCGAGGTCGCCGGACATCGCCGCGGTGCCGGCATCGCCCAGGAGCTCCAGACCCCGTCCGACGTCGCCGTCGAGGATCACCAGCCGGGCCTGGGCCACGCGCCCGACCGCCGCTGCCGCCGGATCGGTGTGCGAGCCGGTCTGGATCGCCCGCTCCGCCCAGTCCCGTGCCGCTTCGAGGTCGCCGCTGAGGCAGCGCTCGAAGGCGCGCACCGCCGCGAACCAGGCGTGCGCTCCGGTCACCGGCGTGGGGTCGAGGAGGCGCTCCGCACGGCGCAGCCAGCCCCGTACGGGTGCCATGAGGGCGGTGTCGAACAGCAGGTGCATGGCGACGCGTACGGCGGCCCCGGCCGCGGCGGTGTCCTCGCCGAGCCGGGACAGTTCGCCGTGGAGCTGCTCCCAGGTCTCGATCGTGACGTCGAGGTGTCCGGCGGCGTACGCGACGTCGGCGAATTCGGCGAGCTCCGCCGGACCGAGGCCGCCCGCTTCCCGGGCCTCCAGATACCCGGCGTAGGCGTCCGCCCACGCTCCGCGGGCGGAAGCGTTCCGCGCCCGCTCCAGGGCGTTCGCGTCCCCGGTGGCTTGGATCACGGGCAGTCCCTCGATCCCAGGGTGGTCGGTCGCGGCGGTACCGGTTACGGCGGTAACCGTCCCGCTTACGCCTCCATGGTGAGCCACAACCGCACAGGAGGTCATCATGGACACCGTCACGGTCAACGACATCCGGCTGGCGCACGAGATCCGCGGAACCGGGGAGCCGGTCCTGCTCATCAGCCCGGTCCTCGCCGACGGGTTCGTCCCGCTCGTCGCCGAACCGGCACTCGCCGAGCGCCACCAGCTCATCCGGTACCACAAGCGGGGCTGGGGCGGCAGTACCCACACCCCCGGGCCGGTCGCCATCGCCGACCACGTCGCCGATGCCATCGGGCTGCTCGACCACCTCGGCATCGAGCGCACCCACGTGGCCGGGCATTCGAGCGGCGCCGCCGTCGCCGCCCAGATGGCCCAGGACCACCCCGACCGCATCGCCACGGTCTCCCTGCTGGAGCTCTCCCTGCTGTCGGTGCCGGCGGGCGCGGCGTTCTTCGCCCAGGCGGCGCCAGCCTTCCAGGCGTACGCTGACGGGGACGCCGAACGCGCCCTCGGGCTGTTCCTGTCCCTGGTCAGCGGAATGGACCGGGACCGCTGCCGGGCCCTGCTCGACGAGCGCCTGCCGGGCAGCATCGAGCAGGCGGTCAAGGACGCCGACACGTTCTTCGGGGTCGAGCTCCCCGCCCTGGCCGAATGGCGGTTCGGCCCCGACGACGCCGCGGAGATCCGCCAACCGGTGCTTTCCGTACGGGGAAGCGACACCCGACCGCTGTGGGTCGAGGTCGCCGCGTTCCTCGGCTCGAACGTCCCCGATGTCGAGGAGCGCGTCATCGACGGAGTGGGACACCTGCTCCACATCGAACGGTCCCGGCCGGTCGCCGAGGCCCTGGCCGGCTTCCTGGCCCGCCACCCGCTCACGCGCTGACTTCCGGCGCCGCGCCGCACCGCGATGCAAATCAACGCAAAGCAAAGCAAAGCGATGCGATGCGATGCGATGCGAAGACCCTCACCCGGTGCGCACGTCCGGCGGTTCCTCAGAGCCGGCAGGCGTGGATCGCCGTGGTGAGGATCGCGCGGGCGCCCAGTGCGTAGAGGCCGTCCATGATCTGCTGCGCCTCCTTGGCCGGGACCATGGCCCGGACGGCGACCCACCCCTCGTTGTGCAGCGGGGAGACGGTGGGCGCTTCGAGCCCGGGGGTCAGGGCGACCGCGTCCTCCAGGTGTTCGGCGCGGCAGTCGTAGTCCATCATCACGTAGGAGCCGGCCACCAGGACGCCCTGGAGGCGCCGCAGGAACTGCAGGGCCCTGGGATCCTCCGTCCCCGGCCGGCGGACGAGGACGGCCTCCGATTCCATGATGGGCTCGCCGATCACTTCGAGACCGGCGTTGCGCAGCGAGGTTCCGGTCTCGACCACGTCCGCGACCACCTGGGCCACGCCCAGCTCGACGGCGGTCTCCACGGCGCCGTCGAGGTGGACGACCGAGGCCTGGATGCCGCTGTTCGCCAGGTGCTTGGCCACGATGTTCTCGTACGAGGTGGCGATCGTCAGGCCGTCGAAGTCGGCCGTGTCCCGCGCCGATCCTGGCTTGACCGCGTAGCGGAACGTCGACCGGGCGAAGCCGAGCGCCAGGACCTCCTCGGCGTTGACCCCCGACTCCAGCAGCAGGTCGCGGCCGGTGATGCCCAGGTCGAGCCGCCCCGCGCTGACGTACACGGCGATGTCCCGGGGGCGGAGGTAGAAGAACTCGACCTGGTTCACGGGATCGACCAGGACGAGCTCCTTGGCCTCCTTGCGCTGCTGGTAACCGGCCTCCCTCAGCATGTCCGAGGCCCGCTCGGACAAGGAGCCCTTGTTGGGAACCGCGATCCTTAGCATCCGTCAGAACTCCTTGTGTGCGAACGGGGGGTGGGGTGCCGGCTAGGGGGTGTCGAAGGTCAGGACCCCGGCCGCCTCCGCGCCGCTGGAGGCGTTGATCGCCGAGGCGGACCTCGGCGGGGCCTGGCGCAGGAAGGTCCCGGCGAAGCGGCCGCCGAAGACCAGGGGTGCCAGGACGACCTCGCGCCCGGCCGGGTCGGCTCCGGGCACGTCGACGACGGCGGGTCGCAGCCGGCGCTGGAGGACGTAGGTCTCGCGCGGGTCGGCGAGGCGTTCCTCCAGCAGGGCGCGCCACTGACCGTCGTCGTGGGTGAATCCGAAGGCCAGGTCCTTGCCCCCGTAGGCCGAGGCGGGTTTGCAGATGAGCTCCTCGCGCTCCGCGAGGGCGCGGCCGAGGGTGTCCGCCCGCAGCCGGAAGGTCACCGGGACGTGCGCCCGTGCCAGGTCCCGCTCCTTGTCGGTGAGGAGGTGGTCGAACTCCGGCTCGGTGAGCAGGGCCAGGTTGGCCTTGTTGTCGTGGAGGGCGGTCGCCGGGGCGCCGATGAAGTCGATCTTCTCGGCGATGTCGAGTTCCATCAGCCTGCGGGTGAGGGCGGGCGGGACGTACTTCTTGGTCTCGTGCCAGGTGTACATGGTGACGACCACGTCGACCCGCTTGCCCTCGAACGAGGCTCCCTCCTCGTCGAGTTCCAGGTCGGTGACGAGGCCGCAGCTGATCTCGTACCCGCCCGAGCGGATCATGTCGACGAAGAAGCGCCGGCCCGAGTCGGAGTCCGCGGGGTTCGCGATCGCCTCGAACACGTGGAGCGGCCGCTCCGTGTCGTGGTCCCGCAGGAGGCCGACGAACATGTCCAGCCAGACGTGCGAGGTGGCGGCGGCGGCCGGGGTGAGGCCGCGCTCCGCGAGGAAGCGGGCGTAGTCCGAGTCCAGCGTGGCCTCGGCGTAGGGGGCGATCGTGCTCATGCCGCCCATCGGCGTGGAGACGTTCAGTTCGACGAGCTGGAGTCCGTCGTCGGTCACCACCAGGTCCGGCCGCATGACCGCCGTGGCCGTACGGCCCGTCCGCGGGTGGCGCAGCGCGCTGATCATCAGCTCCGCGTCATCGGCGGGGACGCCGAGGTACCCGGCCCAGGCCTCCAGGTCGTCGCCGAAGACGCGGCGCGGGAAGTCCGAGACCAGCTCGGCGAGGCTCAGGCCCAGGTCGGTGACCTCGTCGGCGGCGGCCCCGTGGAAGACGACGGGCGGGTACGCGTGGACCCAGCCGGGGCGGTGCAGTCGCTTCTGGAATCGCTCGTTGTCCGCGTCGGCCGCGCCGGTGGCGGCGAACTCCCTCCAGGCGGCGGTGGCCCGCGGGTCGAGCGAGGACCAGGCGGTCACGAGATCTTCCCGGCGGCGCGCAGGGCGGCGAGCACGGCGTTGACGGTCTCGGAGGACTGGTCGACGCCGGTGGCCCGGAAGGAGTAGTTGAGCCCGCCCGGGTTCACCAGGTTGAACTCCATGATGTACGGGTAGGCCATGTCGATGCCGGAGTAGAAGATGCCCAGGTCCATCATGCGCTTGCCGAGGGCCCGGACGAACTCGTCCTCCTCCGGGGTCAGGGTGAGGCCCTCGAACTTGGTGCCGAGCGTGACGTTGGCGCGGTCGTCGTTGTCGAAGTGGAAGCGGCGGAAGCCACAGACCGGCACGTCGCCGGCGATGATCACGCGCTTCTCGTTGCTGCGGACGTTGGGGATGTACTCCTGCACGGCCGTGTACCGCTTGGAGAGCCCGATGATGTTGCGGCTGTACATCTCGTAGCGCGGCACGGCGTTGCCGGTGGCGGCCTGGAGCAGGGCGGGGCGGTTGCGCTCGTTCTTGTTGACGAAGTACACGCCCGCGCCGCAGCCCTCGTTGGTGGGCTTGAGCACCCAGGTGCGGTTCTCGTCGGACTCGACCAGCTCGGTGAGGTACTCGAAGTCGTTCGACACGTAGGAGGAGGGCAGGTGCTCCGCGGGGACCGCCGCGCCCAGAGTGATCTTGGAGTTGAGGTAGAAGAGGGCGGAGGCGTCGTTGACGAAGGGGACGCGCTGGTTGAGCAGCCAGAGCAACTGGAAGGAGTCGGCGAGCGCCTCGGGGTGGGTGCCGGTGAGGACCCAGACCAGGTCGAAGTCCTCGGCGGAGGCGTAGGACTCGCTCAGCGCGGGGAAGTCGTGGCCGGTCAGGTACTCCTCGCTGAGCCGCACCCGGTCGACGACCACGGTGTTGTCGTGCAGGCAGAGGGTGTCGATGTCGCCGATGTGGACGTCGTGCCCCTCACGGTGGAGCGCGCTGGGAATGATCGAGTGGTTGTCGAGCCGGAATTTCGCAGCCTCGGAGACGAGGACCAGGATCTTGTACGACATGGGAAGTGCCTTTCGGGCGCTGGCCTGTTGGCGTGCTGGTGCGAGTGGATGGGGGGCTGGGGTCGAGGGGCGGGAGCGGCGGAGCGGACGGGGAGGCTCAGCGGCCGGCGGTGAGGGTGCGTACGGCGAGGTCGAGACGGCTCTCCAGCTCCTCGCGGTTCGCGCCGTGGGCGACCACGAAGCCGTGCCGGTCCCCGGACCGGTGCACCTCCGGGGGGAGTTGGCCCGCCGGGACGGCGACGGCGACCTCCGTGACCCCGGGCAGGGCGGCCACCTTCGCGGCCTCCGCGTCCGTGACCGTGACCGGCGCCGTACGGTCGAAGGTGACGTAGCGGATCCCGGCGACCCGGTCGCGGGTGGGGGCTCCCGGGACGGGCAGTCCGAGGCCGTCGGCCATCGCCTGTTCGAAGACGTCCTCGCCGAGGGCCAGGTCCAGCATGTCGCTGATGCGGTCACCTCCGGGGCGGCCGTGCGACTCGATGAGGCGGGGCCCCTTGGCCGTGAGCATGACCTCGGTGTGCGAGGGGCCCGTACGGTAGCCCGCCGCGTCCAGGGTCGCGGTGACCAGGGCGGCGACGGCCTCCTCGTCCTGCGGGGCGAGCCGTACGGGCAGGGTGTGGCCGGTCTCGACGAATCCGGGGGCGCCGGTGGTCGCCTTCTCCGTGATCGCGAGGATCCGGTGGCCCGCGGACGAGCTCGTCGCCTCCACGCTGTACTCGGTCCCCACGAGGAACTCCTCGACGAGGTGCGGGGACGTGAAGTCCAGTGCGGCCAGGTAGGTGTCGAGCTCCCGCGGCTCCGCGAGCTGCCGCACCCCGGCGCTGCCGGTGCCGTCGGCCGGCTTCACGATGCAGGGGTAGCCGATGTGCTCCACGGCCGGGCGGATCTGGCTCTTGTCCGTGCACAGCCGGTACGCGACGGGCGCGCCGGCCCGGTCTCCGACCGCGGACCTCAGCTTCGCCTTGTCCTTGAACGCCTCCATGGCCTCGGGCGGGTTGCCCGGCCAGCCGAGGCGCCGGTTGACCAGCGCGGCCACGACGCAGCCGATTTCGCCGAAGCCGAAGCAGCTGACCGGGGCCGGCAGGTCCAGGGCGCGGAGCCGGTCGATGAGGTCCTCGGGATCGGTCGTCCACGGGGAGTGGAAGGCCAGTCCCGCTCCGTCCGCGGGGAGCGGCCTGCCGGGTTCGGGGACGGTCACGGTGGCGGCGCCCAGCTTCCGGGCCGCGGTCAGGACATGGCTGCGGGGGTTGAGCAGCACGACGGTCGGCTGTGTGTCAGGCATGGCGCGTACGCACTTTCGGTAGGAGGAGACAGATCGCCGCGGCGGCGAGGGAGGACCCGACGAGCAGCAGCCACACCTCGCTGCCGCCCCGCGCGCTCTGCAGCAGGTAGCCGCCCGCGCTGGAGCCGAAGAGGCTGCCCAGGGCTCCGGCGGCGCTCATCGTGCCGAGTGCGAGTCCGGTGCGGCGGGTGGCGGCGGCGTTGACCGCCTGCTCGTCGAGGCTGGGGCCGATCAGCATCTCCGCCAGCGTGACCGGCACCACGAAGGCGAGCAGCGAGTACCACCCGGCGAGCGGTATCAGCGTGGCGTAGGCGCAGGCGAAGGCGAGGAAGCCGAGGACCAGCAGGGTGCGGGCGGTCGCGCGGCGGAAGACGTGGCGCAGCAGGGTGTACTGGAACAGCACGACGAGCAGGCCGTTGGCCGTGAAGACCACCGAGATCGCCGCGGTGCTGCCGGTCATCTCGTTCGCGGTGATCGGGAGCAGGACGTTGAGCTGGCTGTAGATCGCCCAGTACGCGACCCCCAGCCCGCACAGGGGCAGCCACTGGCGCAGTGTCCCCGGCGTGCTGGGCGCACCGTCAGCCGCCCGGGCGGGGGCGGGGGCCCGTCCCGCGGCGGGCCGTGACCGGGAGGCCGTCACGGACCGTCGCAGGAGCAGGCAGGTGCCGAGGACGAGGTGCGAGAGCACGCAGGCCGCCAGGATCCAGCCGAACCCGAGCGGGTACACCGCGGCGCCCAGCGCGGGCCCGGCCACGACGCCGACGTTCACGAACGTCGAGCGCAGCGCGAGCATCGTGCGCGGATCGGCGCCGTCCTGCGAGACGAGCAGCGTCTTGGTCGACAGGCCCAGCAGCGAGCCGCCGACCCCGACGGCGACGATCCCGGCGACGAGCGGCGCCGGAGCGCCGGCGCCGCCGAGCCCGAGGAGCACGTAGCCGAGGACGCGCAGCAGGAAGCCGGCGGACATCACCCGGTGGGCGCCGAACCGGTCGACCAGCAGCCCGGTCAGGAGCGAGAACGCCTGGCCGGAGAAGGCGAGCAGACCGACCAGGAAGCCGGTGCGGCCCGCCGGGATGCCCTGCGCCGTCAGTTCGATGGCCAGCAGGGGCAGGAACATGAAGGTGGTCAGGCCGGTGAAGAGCACCGCCACCAGCAGGAGGCGCGCGGTGGGCGACGCCTCTCGCCAGGCGTTCACGGCGCGGGGAGCCGGGCGGGTCCGTCGGCCTCGATCAGGTTGTCCAGGATCCACTCCTCGGCCTGGAGCAGGCGCTGCTCCACCTCGGCGGTGTCGGCTCCGCGGACCAGGGCGAAGCAGAGGTGGGAGGTGCTGTTCTGGGCCACGGCGCCGAGCGCGAGCTGCTCGTTGACCTGGTAGTGCTCGACCCAGTCGAACGGCAGGGTCCGCGGTGCGCGCACCGGGCGGCCCTGGGGGACGATGCCGATGGAGCCGCGGAGTTCGGCCGGTGGGGCGGTCGGCGCGGGGTCCACCGGCAGACCGCAGGACAGCCGCAGCCAGGTGGCGTGCAGATCCAGGCCGTAGGTCAGGCGGGTGAGGGCGGGGATGCGGGAGCCGCCGACGCGCGAGGCGATCTCGCACAGCACGAACTCGTCCTCGGGCGTGCGGAACACCTCGAGGTGGTAGGCGCCGACTTCCGGGGTGTCGAAGGCTTCGAGGACCCGGTCGAGGAACTCCTCAAGCCGCTGGGAGAGTTTGCCGGCCGGGTCGAGCTGGAGGGAGCCGTTGTTCTGGCCGGAGAGGACGCCGAGGCAGTCGCGCAGGTACCGGGAGGAGGCCACGAAACGGTAGCCGGGCGCCAGGATCGCGTCGACGTGGTAGATCTCGCCGTCGACGAAGTCCTCGACCATGAGGTCCTCGCGCCAGTGGCGGCGGCTGAACTCCATCAGGCCGTCCTCGTCGCGCAGCACCACGATGTCGCGCGAACCGCCCTGGCTGACCGGCTTGACGACGACGGGGTAGTCGTTCTCCTCGATGAACCGGGTGAGGTCGACGATCGTCGCCAGCCGGGCGTATCGCGGGGTGGCGACGGTGCGGCCCGCGGTCTGCTTCATGACGACCTTGTCGCGGAACTGCCGTGCGCTGCGCGCCGACTGGCCGGGAATGCCGAGGTCCTCCCGGATGCGCGCGGCCCGTTCGAGGTCGTACTCGTTGTCGGTGATGACGTGGGAGAAGGACCGGGTCCGCGCCAGCTGCCGGATGCGCAGTTCGGCGTAGGGGACGAACTCGCAGTCCTCGACGTGTTCGTAGGAACCGAGCCCCGCAGTGTGCGCGAGCGGGTTGTGGCTGAAGACGTGGAGCCCGTTCGCCAGCTCGTGGAGCATGGCCGGATAGTCGTGCTGGGCGCCATAATTGATGATGGCGACATCGGTCATGGTGCGGCCTCTGATTCTTTACGGGGGAATTCGGCGATCCCGGGTCGGCCGAGCGGGCATTCAGCCCTGCAGGGCGAGCACCGGAAGGTCGTCCTCGACGCTGTACGGCCGTCGGCCCCAGTTCATCGTGCACCAGGGTCCGGTCATCTCCTCCAGTGCGGAAATGACGACGGGCCGGTACTCCGGGTCCTTGACGAGCGGTCCGTCGGGCGGGAAGACCTGCTTGATGTAGCGGTGTCCCGGGTCGGCGGCCATGAAGACGACGGGGCCGCCGGCGGGTTCGGTCGAGCGGATGTACCGGGCGGCCTGCCAGCCGGCTCCGGCGGACAGTCCGGCGAAGACGCCCGTGGTGGAGAGCAGGTGGCGGCAGCCCGCGGCCGACACGTCGAAGTCGACCCAGTGGATGTCGTCGTAGGCGCTGTAGTCGATGTTGTCGAAGCGGATCCCGCTGCCGATGCCGGCGATGATGAAACCGTCGAGCGGGAAGTTCTCGGAGCCGAAGGAGCGGCTGCCGAACGGCTGGATGCCGGCCACCCGGACGTTGGGGCACGACTCGCGCAGGTAGCGGCTCATCGCGCTGGTCGAGGCGCCGGTGCCGACGCCGCCGACCAGGGTCATCTCGGCCCATCCCAGCTCCTTGAGGAGCAGCTCCGCGACGTGTTCGTAGCCGGCGTAGTGCACGTCGTCGTGGTACTGCTGCATCCAGTACGCGTCCGGGTTGCGCCGGAGGTAGTCGTGGACGAGCCGGACGCGGGCCTCCTGGTCGTGCTGGAGGTTGCCTCCGCCGCCGGAGACCTGGTCGTAGGTGGCACCGAGGTACTTGAGCTGGGTCTTGATCCCGTCGTCCACCGCGACGGAGGCGAAGACGTGGCACTTCAGTCCCAGTTCCCGGCAGACCAGGGCGAGCGCGTGGCCGTAGATGCCACTGGAGCTGTCGACGAGGGTCTGCCCGGGCCGGATCACCCCGCGCGCCAGCAACTCCTTGACCGCGCGGTAGACCGAGGTCACCTTCATGACCTCGAACCGGAGGACATATATGCCGTCGCCGAGATCTATCAGATCCGGTTGTGCCATTTTCTCCGTGAATGACGTGAACACCGAACTCCCTGCCTCCTTCCTCTTTTTGCTGTGGGCCTACTGATGCCCAGCAAAAATGAGACCGGTGGCTACCGAATCGATCCCGGACCATTCCCGGGGAGCGGGAACGAAACGGGAACGGATCATGGCTGAATCGGAGCCCCACAGCCGCTGCCACCGCCCCACGGCCGCCGCCCCACCGCCCCGAGGAGAGCTCCCGTGACATCCGAAGCAGCGCCGGACGGACCGCGCACCGAGCGTGCGGACGTGGCCGGGGCCCACCGGATCGTGGTCAAGATCGGCTCGTCCTCGCTCACCTCGGGCTCCGGACGGCTCGATCCCGCCCGGCCGGCGGCCCTGGTCGAGGTCCTGGCCGCGCTGCACCGGCAGGGCAAGAGCGTCGTCCTGGTGTCGTCCGGCGCCGTCGCGGCGGGACTCGCGCCGCTGGGGCTGACCACGCGGCCCACCGAGCTGTCCGAGCAGCAGGCGGCGGCCAGTGTCGGCCAGGGGCTGCTCATGGGCACGTACGGCTCGGAGTTCGGCCGTTACGGCATCCAGGTGGGGCAGGTCCTGCTCACGGCCGGGGACATCACCCGCCGCGACCACTACCACAACGCCCGGCGCACCCTGAAGAAGCTCATGCTCATGGGGATCGTGCCGGTCGTCAACGAGAACGACGTGGTCGCCACCCACGAGGTCCGCTTCGGCGACAACGACCGGCTCGCCGCCCTGGTCGCCGAGTTGATCGGCGCGGACCTGCTCGTCCTCCTCTCCGACGTGGAGGCGCTGTACGACGGGGACCCGCTGGCCCCCGGCACCGGCCCGATCTCCGAGATCCGCGGGCCCGCCGACCTCGCCGGGATCCGTACGGGCACCCCGGGGCGCTCGGGCGTCGGTACGGGCGGCATGGGGGCCAAGGTCCAGGCGGCGATGACCGCCGCGAGCGCCGGGATCCCCGTCGTACTGGCCGCCGCCGGGCAGGCCGCACGGGCGCTGGCGGGCGCGGAGACGGGCACGTACTTCCACGCCGCCCGGCAGCGGCCCGCCGAGCAGCTGTTCTGGCTGGCCCACGCCACGGAGCCGCAGGGCCGGATCGTCCTCGACGCCGGCGCCGTGCGGGACGTGCGCGAGCACGGCCGGCCCGTGCTGTGGACCGGAGTCACCGCCGTCGAGGGGCGGTTCGGCGCGGGCGACCCGGTGGACCTCGCCGACGGCGCGGGCAGGCCCGTGGCGCGCGGCCTCGCCCGGCTGGACTCCGGCGATCTGATCCGGCTGCTCGCCGGGTTCCCCGTACCGCAGGACGGGCCCGCGGCCGTGGCCTGTCCCGAGGTCGTCGGTGCGCAGGACGTGGCCCTGTTCGCGCCGCACGCGTACGCGGGGACGGGTACGGGGTGACCAGGCCGGCCGGCCCCTTCTTCTCTTCGTCACTTCCACCACGAGGGAGCAAGTCATGACGTGCAAGGTCGCCGTGCTCGGCGCGGGCAAGATGGGTGAGGCGCTCCTCGGCGGCCTGCTGCGCTCCGGCTGGCCGGCGCAGGCGCTCGGCGTCACCTGCCGCCGCAAGAAGCGGGCCGCCGAGATCGAGGCGCGCCACGGAATCGCGGCGCTGGGCAACACCGACGCCGCCGCGTGGGCCGATGTGCTGATCCTCGCGGTGAAGCCGCAGGACATGGGCGCGCTGCTGGCGGAGATCGCCCCCGCGATCGCCCCCGGGACCCTGCTGATCAGCGTGGCGGCCGGGCTCCCCACGGCCTTCTTCGAGGAGCGGGTCCCGGCCGGCGTCGCGGTGGTCCGGGCGATGCCCAACACGGCGGTGCTGGTCGACGAGGGGATGACCGTCCTCTCCGGTGGCAGCCACGCCTCGCAGCAGCACGTGGAGCGGGCCGCGGACCTGTTCCGCGGCGTCGGCCACACCCTCACCGTGCCGGAGTCCCAGCAGGACGCCGCGACCGCCCTCTCGGGGTCGGGGCCCGCCTACTTCTACTTCCTCGTCGAGGCGATGACCGATGCGGGCGTCCTGCTGGGGCTGCCGAGGGACAAGGCCCACGAGCTCGTCGTCCGCAGCTCCGTGGGTGCCTCGGTCATGCTGCGCGACTCCGGCACCCACCCCGTCAAGCTCCGTGAGGCGGTCACCTCACCCGCCGGTACCACCATCAGCGCGGTGCGGGAGCTGGAACGGCACGGGGTGCGCGCCGCGCTGATGGCGGCCCTGGAAGCCGCTCGTGACCGCAGCAGCGAGCTGGCGGCCTCGTACACGTGAGCGTAGGCGTGGGCCGAACCGGTGTCAGGACGGGAGCCACGTCCGCCACGTGGCCTCGTTCTCCTTCACCCAGCGGGCCGCCGCCTCCTGCGGCGCCAGCTTCTCGTCCGCGATCATCAGGGCGACGTCGTTCTGCATCTCGGTCGTCCAGCGGAACTTCTTCAGGAAGGCGGCGGCGTCACCTCCGCCGTCCGCGAAGCGGGCGTTGAGGAACTTCTGCAGCGGGGTGTGCGGGTACGCGCAGGCCACCTTCTCCGTGTCGGTGTCACAGCCCTCCTCGTGGGCGGGCAGCTTCACCTCCGTCATCGGGACCTTCTCGAACAGCCACTGGGGCTTGTACCAGTAGCTCAGGAACGGCTTCTTCTCCTTGGCGAACTGCCGGATCTGCGTGATCTGCGCCGCCTCCGAGCCCGCGAACACGACCTGGTAGTCCAGGCCCAGGTTCTTCACGAGCGCCTTGTCGTTCGTCACGTAGGACGGGGAGCCGTCCAGCAGCTGGCCCTTGCCGCCGCTCTCCGCGGTCCTGAAGTCGTTCGCGTACTTGTTCAGGTTCTTCCAGTCGGTGACGTCCGGGTGTTCCTCGGCGAAGTACGTCGGCACGAACCAGCCGATGTGGCCGGTGACCCCGAGATCGCCGCCCCGCTTGATCGTCGCCTTGTCGTCGACGTAGCGCTTCTCCTGCTCCGGGTGGCCCCAGTCCTCCAGGATGGCGTCCACCCGGCCCTGGCTGAGCGCGTCCCAGGCGGGTACCTCGTCGATCTGGACGGTGTCCACCCGGTAGCCGAGCTCGTGCTCCAGCAGGTACTGGGCGACGGCCACGTTGGCCTGCGCGCCCACCCACGACTGCACGGACAGCGTCACCGTGCGGGAGCCCTTGGCATCGGCGTACGGGGAGGCCTGGCGGGTCATGTCGGCGGCGCCGCAGCCGGTGAGGGCCGTCAGGGCGACGGCGGCCGCGAGGGCGGCGCAGCGGGTACGAGTCCCGGTGGAGCGTGCGCGCGTACGCATGCGGGTGCGAGTGTGAGCCATCTCAGGCCCCCTTTCCGGCGGGGTCGCGGCGTTGCGTCGGCTGGGTGACGCGGTCGAGCACCAGGCCGAGGCAGACGATCGCCGCACCGGCGACCAGGCCGGTCGCCAGGTCACCCTGGGCGAGGCCGAAGACCGCGTCGTAGCCGAGCGCCCCGCCGCCCACGAGACCGCCGATGACGACCACGGCGAGGACCAGTACCACGCCCTGGTTGACGGCCAGCAGCAGAGCGGGCCGGGCCAGCGGCAGCTGGACCTGGAGCAGTTGCTGGCGCCCGGTCGCGCCCAGCGAGCGCGAGGACTCCAGAGCGGCCGGGTCCACGGCGCGCACGCCCTGGGCCGTGATCCGGACCACCGCGGGCAGCGCGTAGACCACGGCGGCCGCGACCGCCGGGGCGCGGCCCACCCCGAACAGGGCGACCACGGGGATCAGGTACACGAACTGCGGCATGGTCTGGAAGACGTCGAGGACCGGACGCAGGGCGCGTCCCAGCCGGCTGCTGCGGGCCGCGGCGACCCCGAGCGCGAAGCCGAGCAGCAGCGTCACGGCGACGGCGGCCAGTACCTGGGACAGCGTGTCGAGCGCCGGGTCCCATACGCCCAGCACGCCGATCGCGGCCATGGCGAGGACGGCGGTCACGGCGGTGCGCCAGGTACCGATGAGCAGCGCGAGGACGCCCACGGTCAGCAGGACCGCCCACCAGGGCAGCCACTGCAGGCCGTGGCGCAGGGGGTTGAGGACCCATGTGGTGAAGTGCCCCGCCCAGTCGGCGGTGCCGCCGACGAGGGGCACGCCGGAGTAGAGGTGGGCGGTCATCCAGTCGACGGCCCGGTTGACGGGTTCGGCGATGCCCACCGTCCACCCGTCGGGCCAGGAGAGCCGGTCGGACAGGCGCCCCGCGACGGCGACGGCGGCGGTCACCGCGGCCGCGGCGGCCCAGCCGAGCCGGGACCGGCCGGCCCCGGCCGCGCCGATCCGCTCCCCCGCCGCGGCGGTGACCCGGTCCAGGACGATGGCGAGCAGCACGATCGGGATGCCGGCGGCGAGCGCGGCGCCCACGTCGACGGAGGCCAGCGCCTGGTAGACGCGGTCGCCGAGGCCGCCCGCACCGATGACGGACGCGATCACGGCCATACCGAGCGCCATCATGATCGACTGGTTGACGCCGAGCAGCAGTTCCTTGCGGGCCAGCGGCAGCCGGGCCGTCAGCAGCCGCTGCCGGCCGGTGGCGCCGAGGGAGGTGGCGGCCTCCACGACGCCGGCGTCCGCGTCGCGCAGGCCGAGCGCGGTGAGGCGGGCCATGGGCGGGGCGGCGTAGACGACGGTGGCGAGGACGGCGGCGGGCACGCCGATGCCGAAGACCAGGACGACGGGCAGCAGGTACGCGAAGGCCGGCAGCACCTGCATGGTGTCCAGCACGGGCCGCAGGATCCGGTGCATCCGGTCCGACAGGCCGGCGGCCAGCCCGAGGAGGCCTCCGAGCAGTACGGAGGCGGCGACGGCGACGACCATCAGGGCGAGCGTCTGGAGGGTCGGCACCCACATGCCGAGCAGTCCGCAGACGGCGAAGGCGGCGACGGAGGTCAGCGCGAGCCGGACGCCCGCGACGCGCCAGGCCAGCAGCCCGGCGGCGGCGGTGACGCCGGCCCAGCCGAGGGCGAGCAGCACCAGGTACACCGCGCGGACGGACACGACCACGAGGTTGCTGACGTGGCCGAGGAAGTAGAGGAAGAGCGGGTGGCCGTCACGGTTGTCGATGATCCAGTCGCTGGCGCGGTCGAGCGGTCCGGACAGGTCGACGGCGAGCGACGCCGGCCAGCCGCCGCCGCCCAGAAGCAGGGAACCGAGGACGAGTGCGAGGGCCGCGCCCGCGCCGATCAGCCGGCCGCGGTGGCGCGCGAGCGCGCGCAGCGCACCGGTCCTGGTGCCGTCGGCGGTCGTGGAGCCCTTGGTGGTGGCAGGGGTGGTGGCGGTGGCGGTCATCGGCCCCACCGTCCGGCGTCGGCGCCGGTCGTGCCGCCCGGCGGCGGCCAGGTCGTATGGGCGTACATCAGGCCACCGCCCTTCGCGTCGCGACCGGGACCCCGGCGACGACACCCAGGAGTCCCGCGTGGTCGACCACGCCGAGGCACCGGCCGTCTTCGACGATCCGCGCGTTCTCGCCCGTACGGGCGACGGCCTCGATGGCCTCGTGGACGGTGGCACCGGGGTCCAGCGCGGGACCGGCCTCGTGCTCGCCGGCGAGGGCGGGGCGCATCGCCGAGCGGACGGTCAGCACCTGCTCGCGCGGTACGTCCCGGACGAAGTCCCTGACGTAGTCGTCGGCGGGGGCGCCCACGATCTCCTCCGGCGTGCCGAGCTGCACGATCCGGCCGTCGCGCATCAGCGCGATGCGGTCGCCGAGCTTCAGCGCCTCGCTCAGGTCGTGGGTGATGAAGACCATCGTGCGTCCCTCCTCCCGGTGCAGGCGTACGACCTCCTCCTGCATGTCCCGCCGGATGAGCGGGTCCAGCGCGCTGAACGGCTCGTCGAACAGCAGGACTTCCGGGTCGACGGCGAGTGCGCGGGCCAGTCCGACGCGCTGCTGCTGGCCGCCGGACAGCTGGCTCGGTCTGCGGTGCTCCATGCCGTCCAGGCCGACCTTGGTGACGAACTCCGCCGCCCGCTCGCGCCGTTCGCCGCGTCCCACGCCCTGGATCTCCAGTCCGTAGGCGATGTTGTCGAGCACCGTCCGGTGCGGCAGCAGCCCGAAGTGCTGGAAGACCATCGCCGCCCGGTGCCGGCGCAGCTCGCGGAGCCGGCCGGTGTCCATGGACAGCACGTCCTCCCCGTCGATGGAGATCGTGCCCGAGGTCGGCTCGATGAGCCGGGTCAGGCAGCGTACGAGCGTCGACTTGCCCGAGCCCGACAGGCCCATGACGACGAAGACCTCGCCCTTGCGGACGTCGAAGGAGACGTCGCGGACGGCGGCGGTGCAGCCGGTGCGCTCGCGCAGCTCGGCGGCGTCGAGGGCCCCGAGCTCCTTGTCGGCGGGCACGCGGTCGGCCTTCGGACCGAAGACCTTCCACAGGTCGCGTACGGAGAAGACCGGGTCCGCGGGTGTCCGCGGCGGGGTGGTCGTGGCGCCGTGCGGCGCGCTGTGCGAAGTGCTCGCAGTGTTCATCGGGGTGTGCCTCCCAGCAGGTCGGCGCATTTCTCGCCGACCATGAGGACGCCGATCATCGGGTTCACGGCGGTCATGGTGGGGAAAACGGACGCGTCGGCGATCCGGATGCCGTCGAGGCCCCGGATCCGCAGGTCGGGCGCGACGACGGCGAGTTCGTCGTCGACGGCGCCCATCCGGCAGGTGCCGGCGGGGTGGTAGACGGTGTGCGCGACGTGGCGGGCGTACGCGCTGAGCTCCTCGTCGGAGGTCACCTCGGGACCGGGGCACACCTCGCGCTTGAGCCAGCCGGCCAGCGGTTCGCTCGCGGCGATCCGCCGGGCGATGCGGATGCCGTCGACGAGGGTCCGGCCGTCGTAGTCGTCCTCGTCGGTGAAGTACCGGAAGTCGAGCGCGGGCTTGTCCTCGGGGTCGGCGCTCGTCAGGTAGAGCCGCCCGCGGCTGCGCGGCTTGGGGATGTTCGGGGTCATCGACACGCCGTGCGCGGGCCGTTCGTAGCCGATGCGCTCGGGGTTGTCGGTGAAGGGGATCTGGTAGAAGTGGAACATCAGGTCCGGGCCTTCGCCCTGCGGGTCCCGGCGGACGAACAGTCCGGCGTCGGAGTCCATCGCGGAGTTCTCCGGGATCGGACCGTGCGTCTCCCACACGATGACCGACTCGGGGTGGTCCAGCAGGTTCTCGCCGACGCCCGGCAGGTCGTGCACGACGGGGATGCCGAGCTTCTCCAGGTCGGCGCGCGGCCCGATGCCGGAGTGGAGCAGCAGGCGCGGGGTGTCCACGGCCCCGGCGCACACCAGGACCTCGCGCCGGGCGCGTACGACGCGCTCCGCGCCCTCCTTGGTACGGATGTGCACGCCGGTCGCGCGGGTGCCCTCCAGCTCCAGCCGGAACGCCCAGGTCTCCAGGGCGATGTGCAGGTTCGGCCGGTCCAGGAACGGGTGCAGATAGGCGACGGAGGCGGAGGAGCGCTTGTTGTCCTCCGGGTGGTAGGCGAGGTCGAAGAAGCCGGCGCCCTCGTGGAAGGGGGCCCTGTTGAAGCCCTCGACGCGCGGTACGCCGAGCGCGGTCTGCGCCGCGTCGACGAAGTCCCGGGCGATCGCGTTCCGGTCGGCCTCGTCGACCGGAACGATGTTGTTGCGCAGCCGGGCGAAGTACGGATCCATGGCGGCCGCGTCCCACCCCTCGGCACCGGCCTGCGCCCACTCGTCCCAGTCGGAGGGCAGCGGCTTGAACGCGATGAGGGTGTTGTGCGAGGAACAGCCGCCCAGCACCCGCGCACGGCTGTGGCGGATGTGCGAGTTGCCCCGGGGCTGCTCGGTGGTGGGGTAGTCGTAGTCCAGCTCACCGCCGAGCAGGCCCATCCAGCGGCGCAGGGTGAGGACGTCGTCGCGGCCGACGTCACTGGGGCCGCCCTCGATGACGGCGACGCTGACGTCCGGGTCCTCGGTCAGCCGGGAGGCGATCACGGAACCCGCGGTGCCGCCGCCGACGACGACGTAGTCGTACACGTGCTCGTCGTTCATGCCTGGTCCTTCTCCGTCGCGCCCGCGAACCAGCGCACGGGGCGCGGGGCGAGGTTCTGGTAGATGTGCTTGGCCTCGCGGTATTCGCCGAGACCGCCGGGGCCCAGTTCGCGGCCGATGCCGGACTTTCCGAAGCCGCCCCATTCGGCCTGCGGCAGGTAGGGGTGGAAGTCGTTGATCCAGACGGTGCCGTGGCGCAGCCGGGCCGCGACCCGCCGGGCGCGGTCCCCGTCGGAGGTCCACACCGCTCCGGCGAGTCCGTACTCGGTGTCGTTGGCGAGGGCGACGGCCTCTTCCTCGGTGCGGAAGGTCTCCACGGTGAGGACGGGGCCGAAGACCTCCTCGCGGACGACGCGCATGCCGCGGTGGCACCGGTCCAGGACGGTGGGCCGGAAGAAGTAGCCGGGACCGGCCGGCTTCTCGCCGCCCGCGCGCAGGACCGCGCCCTCGGCGAGGGCGGAGGCGACGTACTCCTCGGTCCTCGCCAACTGGGCCGCGGAGACGAGCGGTCCGCACTCGACGCCCTCGTCGGTGCCGCGCCCGAGGCGGATCAGCTGTGCCCGGCGGGCGAGCTCGGCGACGAAGCGGTCGCGCAGCGGCTCCTCGACGATGAGGCGGGAGCCGGCGGAGCAGACCTGGCCGCTGTGGATGAAGGCGGCGTTGAGCGCCTGGTCGACGGCGGTGTCGAACGCTTCGGGCGTCGAACAGGCATCGGCGAACACCACGTTGGGGTTCTTGCCGCCCAGTTCGAGGGCGACCTTCTTCACGCTGTCGGCGGCCGCCCTGGCGACCTTCGTGCCGCTGACGAGACCGCCCGTGAACGAGATGAGGTCGACATCGGGGTGTTCGGCGAGCCGCGCGCCGACCGTGCCGCCGGGACCGGTGACGATGTTGGCCGCGCCGAGCGGGAGTCCGGCCTCCAGCAGCAGTTCGATCAGCGCGACGGTGGTCAGCGGGGTGATCTCGCTGGGCTTGATGACGAACGTGTTGCCTGCGGCGAGGGCGGGCGCGATCTTCCAGCTGGCCTGGAGCAGCGGGTAGTTCCACGGCGTGATCAGGGCGCAGACCCCGACCGGCTCGTGCACGACGACGCTGCGGATCTCGTCCGAGCCGGCGTCGACGACCCGTCCGCCGTTCTCGCTCGCCACGAGGTCGGCGAAGTAGAGGAAGGCGTCGCGGACGCAGTCGACGTCGACGCGGCCCTCCTCCAGGGTCTTGCCCGCGTCCTGGCTCTCCAGGGCTCCGATCCGCTCGCGGTCGCGCTCCAGCAGGGCGGCGACCCGCCGCAGCAGGGCGGCCCGCTCGGCGACCGGCGTACGCGGCCAGGCGCCGTCGTCGAACGCGGCCCGTGCCGCGGCCACCGCTTCGTCGGTGTCCTGGACGCCGCCCTCCGCCACGACCGCGAAGGCGGTCGCGTCGACGGGGTCGATGATCTCGCGCGTGGCTCCGGAGAGGGCTGCGCGCCACTCTCCGCCCACGTGGATGCTCTGTTGTGCTGCGGTCACGTTGCGTATTGCCTTTCGTCCTCTGGATCCCCCTGCCGGTTGCCCGACCCGATCCGGCCGCGTGCCCCGGCTCCCGGCATCCATGCGCAATGCCTTGCGGAGAGTGATCTTGTTCACCCTCGAAGACGGGGCAAATAGGGACATGCAAGGCAGTTCGCACGGCCCTGGCTTCACAGAGGTTGACAGCCGCCACAGACGGTCACGCAGGGTAGCGGGAGACGAACAGGCGGCCGCACCGCCGACGTTTTCGCCGCCGCGCGCGAAAGGGCCCCGGACCGCCGGCAACGGCGGCCCGGGGCCCTTCGGCGCGTACGGCCGCCGGTCAGCTTTCGGGGGTCAGGAGGATCTTGCCGCGGGTGCCGCCCGCTTCGAGGGCGGCGTGCGCCCGGGCCGCGTCCTCGAACGGCAGGACGTCGGCGATGCGCAGCGTCAGGTGCCCTTGCTCGACGCGGCGGGCCAAGCCGTCGAGCATGGCTCCGTCGATCCGCACGCCGTAGACCTCCACGGCGACGTCCCGCTCGGCCTCGGGCACGGCGAAGGGGGTCAGCGAGATGAAGCGTCCTCCGTCGCGCACCGCCGCTATGGTCTCCGGTCGCCCCGCCGCGTCGATGACCGCGTCGTACGCTCCGGCGGGCAGGCCGTCCGTGTCGGCGTGGACCTCGACGGCGCCCAGGTCCTCCAGGGTCCGCGCGTCACCCGCGCGGGCGAGGCCGGCCGGACGCAGGCCGCGCACGGCCGCCAGCTGGACGGCGAAGCCTCCCACCGCGCCCGCGGCGCCGCTCACCAGGAGCCGCCCGGAGAAGTCGGGACCGAGCCGCGTCAGTGCCTGCTCGGCGGTGAGGGCGGCCAGCGGAAGGGCCGCCGCGTGCTCCAGCGGTACGTTCGCGGGTGCGGGGGCGGCGAGCGCCTCGTCCAGGGCGACGTACTCGGCCGATACTCCGGCCCCGTCACCCAGCGGGGACCGGATGGCGACCACCCGGTCGCCCGCGACGAAGCGGGTGGCCTCGGGCCCCGCCGCGACGACGGTGCCGGAGAGGTCCCAGCCGACGACGGCCGGCAGGACCGGGGAGGGGATGTCACCCCTGCGCACGGCCAGGTCCACCGGGTTCACCGCGGCGGCGGCCACCCGGACCAGGATCTCGCCCGGACCCGGCCGCGGGGTCCGCGTCTCGGAGACGGCGAGCACCTCCGGCGGTCCGTAGTCGTTGATGACGACGGCCTTCATGACGGCGTCTTTCATGCGGTGGCTGCCTTTCGAGTCCGCCCCAGGTGGCGCATCGCCGGCTTTTCCACGGCCACGTACAGCAGCCATGCCACGACGAGGGTCGCCAGTGCCTCGAGCACCAGTACGCCGATGCCGGCGGCGGTGCCGAAGAACTTCTCGGGGCCGAGGAGTTCACGTACGACGTTGAGCAGGATGAGATGAACCATGTAGAAGGCGAAGGAGACTTCGCCGAGCCAGACCAGCGTGCGGCCGCGCAGCACCGAGGGGCGGCCGGAGACGTCCTTGAGGGCGACCGCGGGGATCAGCAGGGCCATGGGGATGACGAAGACCGCGTCGAGCGCGTACAGCCACGGGACGTAGAGGGACAGGGCGTACGCCGCCACGCAGGCGAGCGCGGCGGGCAGCGGCTTGACGCCGAAGCGGCGGCCGGTGACGACGATGCGCGCCATCAGCATCCCGAGGACGAAGTCCAGGGCGCGTACGGGCGGGAGCATGTACACGCTCCAGTACTGCCAGACGGAGGCCGCCGAGCCCTCGGGCATCGGCGGGTTCACCGGCAGCACCAGGTAGGCGAGGGTCGGTACGGCGATCACCGCGGCGGCGGTCCCGACGGCCCAGCGCCACAGGCGGTCCGAGGGGATCCTCTTGATCCAGCGCAGGAACAGCGGGAAGCAGAGGTAGAAGAAGAGCTCGCAGGCGAGCGACCAACTGGGCGGGTTCACTCCGAGGAAGACGGAGAACTCCGGGATCCAGGCGTGGACGAGGAACAGGTTCGGCACCGCCTGCCACCACTGGGTGGTGGCTCCGGCGAGCAGTGCCAGGGCGAGCACCCAGGTGACCAGGTGGTTCGGGTAGATCTTGAAGAAGCGCCGGCGCCAGAAGGACCGGGCCGGGTCGTCGGGCCGTGCCGACCAGGTCAGCACGAATCCGCTGAGGATGAAGAAGAAGCTCACCCCGGCCCATCCCGCGTTGCCGAACAGCCACCGGTATCCGTCGGCGACGTCCTTCGAGGCGAACGGGTTGAGCGCGGGCAGGGCGAGCGAGGAGTGGTAGCCGAACACCAGCACGGCAGCGAAGAACCGCAGGCCGGTCAGGGAAGGGAGCCGGCCGTGCACGGCCCGGTGGGGCTCGGTGGCGGGCTCCGTCGGTATCGCGGCAGGTTCCGCGGTCGTGGACAAGGTGTCTCTCCGGAGGAAGGCGTGAGGCGGGAGCTGGGAGCTGGGGGTGGGAAGGGGAAGGGGGCCGGGGCCGTGCGGCCGGAGCGGGCGGGCCGGTGGGACCCGCTCCGGCCCCGCTGAGACGAACGGCCCGGTCAGTCCCGGTCGAGGAACCCGGTGAGCAGCTCGACGAGTTCGGCCGTCTTCTCGAAGATGACCATGTGGCCGCTCTCCAGCTCCGCGTACTCGCTGCCCGCCACGGCCTGGTGCAGTTCCCGCGAGTGCTCGACGGGGATGAGCACGTCGCGCGTGGAGCCGATGACCAGGGTGGGGGCGGTGATGGCGGGGAGCCGGTCGGTGATGTCGACGTGGTGGTCGAGCTCGATCTGCTGAAGCGTCCACTCCTCGGCCTTGATCCCGGCGACGGTGGCCTTGACGCCCTCGCTGCCGAAGCCGGCGAGGAAGGGCGGCGAGAAGATCAGCAGCGCGCTGTACGCGGCGAAGGCCTCCTCGTCGACGGCCGGGAGCCGCCGCCACAGGTCGGTGGCCAGCTGCTGGCGCGGGTCGTCGTTGCGGGCCCAGCCGTTGATGACGACGAGGCGGCGGACGAGTTCGGGGTGCTTGGCCGCGGCGGCGGCCGCGACGACCGCGCCGAGGGAGAAGCCGACGATGTCGAAGGGCTCGTCGGTGACCGCGCGGGCGGCGCCGATCGCCTGCTCCACCAGCTCGTCCAGGCTCAGCTCGTCCGCGTGCAGCGGGGTCCGGCCGCTGCCGGAGCAGTCGGGGGTGATGACGGTGTGGCGGTCGGTGAAGTGCTCGCGGAGGTGCCCGAACTGGGCCTCCCCGTGACCGCCCGTACCGTGCACGAACAGCAGGCCCGGGCCGCTGCCCTCGGCGGTGTACTGGACGGGGGTGCCGTTGACGTCGATCGTGGGCATGGAAGCTCCTCAGGGTGCGTCGGGGTGATGTGGAAACCGTTGGGGGAAAGGGGGGATGAAGCGCCGTTCAGTGCCGTTCAGCGCAGGGCGGGAGCGGGCTGCCGCTCTTCCCGGGCGGGTTCGGCCGCCGCCGATCGACGCGGAGCCGGGCGGGCCCACCGCCGCATGACGGGGCGTTCCACGCACACCAGGAGCAGCCAGCCGACCAGCAGGGTGGCGAAGAAGAAGCCGAGGAGGACCAGGACGCCGGGCAGGGGGGCGAAGAGCTTCTCGTCCATCAGGGCCGTGCGGCCGAAGTACATCACCACGTACTGGGCGAGGTAGAAGCCGAACGAGACCTCGCCGAGCCACTGCATGGTCCGCCCGCGCAGCACGGTCGGTGCGCCTTCGACGTCGGCCCGGGCCACCGCGCAGATCAGCAGCGCGACGGGGACGATGGTCGCGACGTTGAGCCCGTACAGGAACGGCACCGCCAGCGCCACGCCGTAGCCGACCACGCACAGCCCCGCCGCCGGCAGGATCCGGATCCGGGGGAACGCCCCGGCCAGGACCAGCCGGGCGAGGATCATGCCGAGCACGAACTCGAACATCCGCACCGGCGGGAAGTTGTACCCGAACCAGAACTCCCACAGGGAGATGCCGAAGCCCTCGGGGGTGGGCGGGTGCTGCGGCATGAGGAAGTCGGTGACCAGCTGCACGGCCACCATGCAGGCGACCATCGCGGCCGCCCAGCCCCACAGGGCCCGCTCCTTGATCCGCAGCACGGGGCCGATCAGGAACGGGAAGAGCACGTAGAAGAGCAGCTCGGAGCAGAGCGACCAGCTCGGCGGGTTCACGCTGATGAAGGTGGCGTGCTGCGGGAACCAGGAGTGGATCAGGAAGAGGTTCGGCAGCCACGCGGACAGCGGGGTCATCGCGCCGGCGAACAGCACCATGGCGAGCGCCCACATCACGATGTGGTTCGGGAAGATCTTCAGCAGGCGCCGGCGCCAGAACCCGGTGGCCGTGTCGTTCGGCTTGGCCGACCACGTCAGCACGAACCCGCTGAGCACGAAGAAGAACGAGACGCCCATCCAGCCGGCCTTGCTGAACAGCCAGCGGACAGCGGAATCCTTCTTCCCAGCCCTGGTCGGCGAACGGGTTCATGGGCGGGTCGCTGAAGGTCGCGTGGAAGAAGAAGACCAGGGCGGCGGCTATGAAGCGCAGCCCGGTCAGCGAGGGGAGCTTGGATCTGGAGGGAGCGGGAGCCGCGCTCGGGGCGGCGCTCGGGGCAGGCGGGTTCATGGGGAGCGGGGTCCTTTCAGGAGACGTGGGTCAGCCGGCGCTGCGGCGGGGCTTCGGCGGGAGCGGCCTGCTCCAGGTCCCGGCGGCGGGGGCGGGCCCAGCGGCGCATCGCCGGGCGCTCCACGCAGACCAGGAGCAGCCAGCCGAGGGCGAGCGCACCGGCGAACTCGGCGGCCACGACGGCGATGCCGATCGGGGTCGCGTACGTCCGGTGCTCCATCAGCGTCGTGCGCGCGAAGGAGAGGACGATCTGCTGGGCGAGGTAGAAGCCGAACGAGACCTCGCCGAGCCACCGCATGGTGCGCCCGCGCAGCACGGTCGGTGCGCCTTCGACGTCGGCCCGGGCCACCGCGCAGATCAGCAGCGCGACGGGCACGATGGTCGCGACGTTGAGCCCGTACAGGAACGGCACCGCCAGCGCCACGCCGTAGCCGACCACGCACAGCCCCGCCGCCGGCAGGATCCGGATGGGGGGGAACGCCCCGGCCAGGACCAGCCGGGCGAGGATCATGCCGAGCACGAACTCGAACATCCGCACCGGCGGGAAGTTGTACCCGAACCAGAACTGCCAGACCGTCACATCGGTGCCCGGTGCCGGCGGGCTGCTCGGTGCCAGGAAGTCGGTGACCAGCTGTACGGCCACCAGACAGGCGGCCATGGCGGCGGCCCAGCCCCACAGGGACCGCTCCTTGATCCGCAGCACGGGGCGGATCAAGAACGGGAAGAGCAGGTAGAAGAGCAGCTCGGAGCAGAGCGACCAGGAAGGGGTGTTGAGCCCCATGTGGACGGCCGGGTCGGGGAACCACGACTGGATCAGGAAGAGGTTCGGCAGCCACACCTTGAGCGGGACCGCCGTTCCGGCGAACAGCACGATGGTCAGCGCCCACGTGGCGATGTGGTTGGGGAAGATCTTCATCAGGCGCCGGCGCCAGAACCCGGTGACCGTGTCGTTCGGCTTGGCCGACCACGTCAGCACGAACCCGCTGAGCACGAAGAAGAACGAGACGCCCATCCAGCCGGCCTTGCTGAACAGCCAGCGGAGGCCTTGCTGAACAGCCAGCGGAAGCCGTCGGCGACCCCGTCGTCGGCGAACGGGTTCATCGAGATGAAGATCAGGGAGGCGTGGAAGAAGAAGACCAGGGCGGCGGCGATGAACCGCAGTCCCGTCAGCGAAGGGAGCTTGGGTCTGGCGGGCGAGGCGAGGGTGCTGGGCATGGGGCTGGCCGACTCTCTCGTTCGATCTGGTGCGATCTCGTGTGATCTGGGGCGATCTCGTTCGGTGGACGCGGGTCAGGAGACCGGCGCGGTGGTGGCGGTCTCGGAGCCGACGGCCTTCGGGCGGCGGCGGGCGGCGCGCACGGTCTGGGTGAGCAGCAGGGCGCCGAGAGCGGTGAACGCGGCGGCGCCGATCGTCACCGCGCGGGTGCCGAAGCCCTGGTCGATGACCTGTCCGCCGGCCCAGGAGCCGAGCGCGGCGCCGAGGCCGAACGCGGACATGTTGACGGTGAGGGACAGCGTCGGCGCGTCCGCCGCGGCGGAGAGGACCTTGGCCTGGAGTCCGGGGATCAGGGCGAAGGTGGCCATCGAGAACAGGATCAGGAAGACGGCCGTGCCGATCGCCGAGGGCGCGGCGAACCAGTACAGGAGGCAGACGGCGGCGAGCGTCCAGGACTGGCGGAAGACGGCCCCGTCGGCGGACCGGTTCGCGGACCTGCCGCCGATGGTGTTGCCCGCGATGGACCCCAGGCCGTAGGCGACGAGTACGGCGGGAACCCAGGCCGAGGGGAAGTGCCCGACGTCGGTGAGCAGCGGCACCATGTACGTGATCAGCGTGAACATGCCGCCGGAGCACAGGACGGTGGCCAGGACGGTGCCGACCACCTGCCAGTCCTTGAACACCCTCAGCTCGTGCGCGGCCGAGGAGCCGGCCGTGCGCCCGTCGTCCGGGATGACCAGCAGGATCAGGGCCGCGGCGACCAGGGCGAGTACGGCGACGCTGGCGAAGGTGGCGCGCCAGTTCAACTGCTGGGCCACCAGCGTGCCGAGGGGGACGCCGAGCACCGTCGCCAGGTTGACGCCGAGTTGGGTGGCCGCGACGGCGGAGCCCTCGCGTCCTTCGGCGGCCATGCTGCCCGCCGTGACGACGCAGACGGCGAGGAACGTGCCGTGGATGACGGCGGTCAGCATGCGGCCGACGACCAGGAGGCCGAAGGTGGGCGCGAGGCTGGAGACGACGTTGCCGGCGACGGAGACCAGGAGCAGCGCCACGAGCAGGTACTTGCGGCGGATGCGGGTGGAGACGGCGGTGACGATCGGACCTCCGACGACCACGGTCAGGGCGTAGACCGTGACGAGGAGACCGGCGGTGGGGATGGTCACCGACAGGTCCGCGGCGAGGTCGCCCAGCATTCCGCTCGGCGCGAGTTCGGCGGTGCCGACGCAGAAGATGGCCAGGATCAATACAGCCATACGGGACCGCATGAATTGCCTCTCGTGAGCAGCGGGCAGTGGGCAGCGGTGGAGGAGGTCGGAGGAACCGGCGTACACAGAGCCGTTTTCAAAGCCTCGGGATGACTCTAGTAGCCACTTGTCTTATATACAAGCAGCTTGAGCACTAAGAGAGCGCTGGGACCGGTCGACGTACGAAAACGACGGCCAGGACCACCGCCGCGAGGACGAGCGACACCGCCGGCAGCCAGGCGGCCGACCGGCCGAGCAGGGTGGCGCCCAGCGCGGATCCGGCGGCGATCCCGATCTGGAAGCCGGTGACGTAGACCGAGGAGGCCCGGTCGGCGTCCCCTGCCGCCAGCCGCATGACCGCCGTCTGGAACACCGGCCCGGCGGCGGCGAACGCCCCGCCCCATACGGCGACGGCGACGGCGATGACGGCGTACTGCACCGCCCGCGGAGCCGGTACGAACGCGAGGGCCAGGAGGCCGACCCCGGCCGCGAAGGCCGCCATGGTCACGGTCGCCGCGCGCTGCGGGGCGCGGTCGTTGTGCCGGCCGATGAGGAACGTCCCGGCGGCCCCCGCGACACCGAAGGCCGCCAGCAGTACGACGACCGCGCCCGAGTCCCCGGTGACCTCGGTGACGATGAGGGCGAAGTACGTGTAGCTGAGGAAGTGCGCGGTGACGAGCACCACCGCGACGCCGCACAGGGTCAGGACCGCGGGCCAGTTCACCCGGCCCTCTTCCGCGAGCGCGGGTGCGTGCACGGGCGCAGGCGCCGGCTCGGCCGCAGGCGCGGGCGCGTCCGCGGCTTCCTCCGTTCGCACGGAGCCGCTCCGTCGCGGCCGCAGGGCCCAGGTGAGGGCGTACGTCACCGCCACCGTGGCGGCCGCCAGCACGAGAGCGGTGGCCCGCCAGCCGATCAGCCCGCCGATGAGCGTCGTACCGGGGCTGCCCACGATCGCCGCGAGCGACGCGCCGCCGAACACCGCGGCGGTGGCGGTTCCCACGTGCTCGCGCGGCACCAGGGCCGCGGCCGCCGGAGCGATCAGCGACCACAGCACCCCGTGGGTCAGCGCCGCGGCGACCCGGCTGACGGCCATCATGGCGAACCCGGTCGAAGCGGCGGCGAGCACCTCCGCGACGACCAGGACCCCGAGCGAGACCATCAGGGCCGTGCCGCGCGAGACGCGCGCGGCGAGCGCCACGGTCGGAACGGTGACCACGGCCGCGACGACGGCGTATCCGCTGATGAGCAGCCCGACCTGACCGGCCGTGACGTGGAGGTCGGCGGCGATGTCCGTGATGAGCCCGACCGGGAAGACCTCGAAGGTGACGTACACGAACGCGGCCCCGGCGAGCACGGCCAGCCGTGTCGCGGTCGGTGCGTCGATCCGCCCGGGCGCCGCGGTCGACGCAGACTCCGCGGTCTCCGCCGTACGGCTCATCGGCCCGCCTCGGCGCCGGCGCCCGGGTCGAGCCGCACCAGGACCTTGGGCCGGCCGCGCCCGCCGTCCGCCAAGCGGGCGTACGCGGCGTCCAGTTCGCCGAGCGGGAAGACCCGGTCGACGAGGGCGTCCAGATCCACCGCGCCCCGCTCCACGAGGGCCACGAGCCGGTCCCAGTAGCCGATTCCGGACAGGACGCCGTGGACCGTGACGTCCCGGATCACCAGGGCCGCCGCGTCGAACCCGTCGACGGCGTGGTGCGGGGTCCCGAGCTGGGCCACCCGTCCGCCCGGCGCGACCAGCCGGACGGCCGCGCGGACGGCGGCCGTGCTGCCGGAGGCCTCGATCACGGCCTCGTACGCCCCCTCGTCCGCGTCGGCGGGCGCCTCCGAGGCGCGCAGTCCGAGGCGGCCCGCCAACTCCCGGGCGCCCGGCTGCGGATCGAAGACGACGGGGTCGGCGCCCAGGGCCCGCGCGACCATGGCCGCCGCCAGCCCCAGCGTGCCCGCCCCGAGGACGGCGACGCGGTCGAGGCCGCTCACCTCGATCCGGTCCAGCGCGTGGACCGCGGCGGCGGTCGGCTCCAGCAGGGCTCCCGCCTCGTCGGAGAGACCGTCGGGTATCCGGGTCAGGGTGTCCACCGGTACGGCGATCACCTGCGAGCCGGCGCCCGGACGCTCGCCGAGGACGCCGATCTCGCTGCGGTCCGGGCAGTAGCGGATGCGGCCGGCCCGGCACTGCGGACACCGGCCGCAGGTGCGGAAGTTGTGCCCGGAGACCCGCTGTCCCGCCAGGGCCGGGTCCACGCCGGGGCCGAGGCCGGCCACCGTGCCCATCCACTCGTGCCCCGGGACGAAGGGGTAGCGCTTCAGGCCGTCGCGGAGATAGTTGCTGGTGCCGTCGTAGAAACCGAGGTCGGTTCCGCACAGGCCCAGCAGACGCACCCGGACCAGGACCTCCCCGGGGCCCGGTTCGGGCGGGTCGACCTCCGCGACCGACAGCGTGCGGGGGCCGGTGAGCTGAATGGCTTTCATCGTGCGTCCTCATATGGGCTGGGCCCGGCCGCGTCGCGGCAGAGCGTGACGTCCTCGCGCAGACGGTCCGGCGCCTGCCGGTAGTCGTTCTCCACGAGTACGGAGCGGACGGCGCACTGCCGCAGCAGGGCGGGCAGCGCGTGGAAGGCGGAGCCGGGCGGCGGCGCGGCTCCGCCCGCGGCGGGGGCGGGTCCGTGCGCGGGGGCGGGTCCGTGC
>NZ_LGDB01000161.1:0-254 GCF_001279655.1 Streptomyces sp. WM6372
GGGTTGAAGGGGGCGTCGAGCGAGCCCATCGGAGTCGATTTGGTGATCTTGCCGACCTCGCTGGTGGGCGAGTACTGGCCCTTGGTCAGTCCGTAGATCCGGTTGTTGAAGAGCAGGATCTTGAGGTTGACGTTGCGGCGCAGGGCGTGGATCAGGTGGTTTCCGCCGATGGACAGCGCGTCGCCGTCCCCGGTGACCACCCACACCGACAGGTCACGGCGCGAGGTGGCCAGCCCGGTGGCGATGGCCGGGGC
>NZ_LGDB01000162.1:0-242 GCF_001279655.1 Streptomyces sp. WM6372
TAGGCCAGATGTGGAAGCCCGGTAACGGGTGGAGCTGACTGGTACTAATAGGCCGAGGGCTTGTCCTCAGTTGCTCGCGTCCACTGTGTTAGTTCTGAAATAACGAACAGCTGTGATGATAGCCAGCGTTCAAATTTCATAGTGTTTCGGTGGTCATAGCGTTAGGGAAACGCCCGGTTACATTCCGAACCCGGAAGCTAAGCCTTTCAGCGCCGATGGTACTGCAGGGGGGACCCTGTGGG
>NZ_LGDB01000163.1:0-238 GCF_001279655.1 Streptomyces sp. WM6372
CCCTTCGCGCTTGCGGTCTTCCATCGCGGCCTCGGACATCTTGTCGTCGGCGCGGGTCGCGCCCCGCTCGGTGAGCCGGGAGGCGGCGATCTCGGTGATCACGGCGTCCAGCGTGGTGGCGTCGGAGTCGACGGCGCCCGTGCAGGACATGTCGCCCACGGTGCGGTAGCGGACCAGGCGCCGCTGGGTGCTCTCGCCGTCCTTCGGGCCGCCCCACTCGCCGGCGGTCAGCCACATG
>NZ_LGDB01000164.1:0-238 GCF_001279655.1 Streptomyces sp. WM6372
CCCTTCGCGCTTGCGGTCTTCCATCGCGGCCTCGGACATCTTGTCGTCGGCGCGGGTCGCGCCCCGCTCGGTGAGCCGGGAGGCGGCGATCTCGGTGATGACCTGGTCGATGGTGGCGGCGTCGGAGTCGACGGCGCCGGTGCAGGACATGTCGCCCACGGTGCGGTAGCGGACCAGGCGCCGCTGGGTGCTCTCGCCGTCCTTCGGGCCGCCCCACTCGCCGGCGGTCAGCCACATG
>NZ_LGDB01000165.1:0-228 GCF_001279655.1 Streptomyces sp. WM6372
AGGAGCCGGCGGCTGACCCGCACCCGGAGCACCGGGCGGACCCGGAGGCGCCGGCGGCTGACCCGTCACGGCCGGACCCGCCAGCATCGTCGCGGCATGATCCAGCCCACGCCCCAGCGAACCCGGAGCACCGGGAGGAGCCGGCGGCTGACCCGCACCCGGAGCACCGGGCGGACCCGGAGGCGCCGGCGGCTGACCCGTCACGGCCGGACCCGCCAGCATCGTCGC
>NZ_LGDB01000166.1:0-223 GCF_001279655.1 Streptomyces sp. WM6372
ACGTGCGCGATGCGGGCGGCGTGGGTCTGCTCCGCTACCGTGCCCTCGGCAGCCTTGGCGAGTGTGGTGGCCATGGTCGTCACCTCCTGGGATGCGTACATGCGACTTCTGTGCTGTTCGGAACTACTTGACGCCGAGGCCGGCGTCGGAGACCGCGGGCTTGCCGGCGGCCTTGAGGACCTTGTTCAGGAGCGTCAGGTCGTAGATGCCGGCGAGGTCGGGC
>NZ_LGDB01000167.1:0-222 GCF_001279655.1 Streptomyces sp. WM6372
GGCGCTGCTGATGAGGAGCAGGCCGCCTTCCTCCTCGGCGATTTCCAGCTGCTGGAGGTTGAGGATGGACATGGTGTTCACCTCCTTTCCGTGCTCGTGTGGGCGGTGTGTCGCCCGTGGCTTAGTGGAAGCTGGTGTTGTGGCACTGGAAGCTGGCGCTGCTGATGAGGAGCAGGCCGCCTTCCTCCTCGGCGATTTCCAGCTGCTGGAGGTTGAGGATGG